>NZ_LNII01000122.1:0-152185 GCF_001463365.1 Enterobacter sp. 50793107
TGGCAGGTTACAGGGCAGAAAGGCAGTGTTTACACTGGCACTATCAGGCAAGCAGCATCAGGCACAGACGGGTTCTGTCATACCTGAGTCTGGCAGAAGAAGTCATCCGGCATGAGCCCGGGAAAGTGAGACGGCTGAATATAGTTAACGAGATGAAAAAGCTGGGAAAAGAGTACAGTAATATGGTCATGGTGGCATGACCATATTACTGGGGATCCCTCAGCCCTTTGGGAGAGGGTTGGGGTGAGGACAACAGGCCACACCCTTATTCCCTTTTCTGCTTGTAAATCACCAAACGGTATATAAAACCGTTACTCCTTTCGACCTCGTTATAAATATTATGACAATAAGATAGTCATCACATTTATAAGGGTGCGCAATGGCCGTTACTGTACTGAAAAAAGGATCCCTGGCACTGGCAGGTTTACTGCTGGTGGCACAGGCGCAGGCGACTGAGCTGCTGAACAGTTCATATGACGTCTCCCGCGAGCTGTTTGCCGCCCTTAACCCGCCGTTTGAGCAGCAGTGGGCGAAAGACAATAACGGCGACAAGCTGACCATTAAACAGTCTCACGCCGGTTCGTCCAAACAGGCGCTGGCGATCCTCCAGGGGCTTAAAGCGGACGTGGTGACCTATAACCAGGTGACCGATGTGCAGATCCTGCATGACAAAGGCAAGCTCATCCCGGCCGACTGGCAGAGCCGTCTACCAAACAACAGTTCGCCGTTCTACTCCACCATGGGCTTCCTGGTGCGTAAAGGCAATCCGAAGAATATCCACGACTGGAGCGATCTGGTTCGTTCTGACGTAAAGCTGATTTTCCCGAACCCTAAAACTTCCGGTAATGCGCGTTATACCTGGCTGGCGGCGTGGGGTGCAGCGGACAAAGCAGACGGTAACGATAAAGCCAAAACCGAGCAGTTCATGACCCAGTTCCTGAAAAACGTCGAAGTGTTTGATACCGGCGGTCGCGGAGCAACCACGACTTTCGCAGAACGCGGTCTGGGCGATGTGCTGATTAGCTTTGAATCGGAAGTGAATAACATCCGCAAACAATATGAAGCGCAGGGCTTTGAAGTCGTTATCCCGAAAACCAACATCCTGGCCGAGTTCCCGGTGGCGTGGGTGGATAAAAACGTGCAGGCAAACGGCACTGAGAAAGCGGCAAAAGCCTATCTCAACTACCTGTACAGCCCACAGGCGCAGACCGTCATTACTGATTACTATTATCGCGTGAACAACCCTGACGTGATGAACAAACTGAAAGATAAATTCCCCCAGACCGCGCTGTTCCGCGTGGAGGATCATTTCGGCTCCTGGCCTGAGGTGATGAAAACGCATTTTGCCAGCGGCGGTGAATTAGACAAATTGCTGGCGGCGGGGCGTAAGTAATGTTTGCCCTCTCGACTAAACGCGTGCTGCCGGGGTTTACCTTAAGCCTCGGAACCAGCCTGCTGTTCGTCTGCCTGATTTTGTTGTTGCCGCTCAGCGCGCTGGTGATGCAGCTTGCGCAGATGAGCTGGTCCCAGTACTGGGACGTGGTCACCAACCCACAGGTCGTTGCGGCCTATAAAGTGACGCTGCTGTCGGCGTTTGTGGCCTCGCTTTTTAACGGCGTGTTTGGCCTGCTGATGGCGTGGATTTTAACCCGCTATCGTTTTCCGGGCCGCACGCTGCTCGACGCGTTAATGGATTTACCGTTCGCACTGCCGACGGCCGTTGCCGGTTTAACGCTGGCGTCACTTTTCTCTGTAAACGGTCTGTACGGCGAGTGGCTGGCGAAGTTTGACATCAAAGTGACCTATACCTGGCTCGGTATCGCGGTGGCGATGGCCTTTACCAGTATTCCGTTCGTGGTGCGTACCGTACAGCCGGTGCTGGAAGAGTTAGGCCCGGAATATGAAGAAGCGGCAGAAACGCTGGGGGCTACGCGCTGGCAGAGCTTCCGTAAAGTTGTCCTGCCTGAGCTTTCGCCTGCGCTGATGGCGGGAGTGGCGCTGTCGTTTACCCGTAGCCTCGGCGAGTTCGGTGCGGTCATTTTTATCGCCGGTAATATTGCGTGGAAAACGGAAGTGACGTCGCTGATGATTTTTATCCGTTTGCAGGAGTTTGATTACCCGGCAGCAAGCGCCATTGCCTCGGTCATTCTTGCCGCATCGTTGCTGCTGCTCTACACAATCAACACTCTGCAAAGTCGCTTTGGTCGACGTGTGGTAGGTCACTGATGGCGGAAGTTACTCAATTGAAGCGATACGATGCGCCCCGCATCAACTGGGGTAAATGGTTTTTGATTGGTACGGGCGTGCTGGTTTCTGCTCTCATCCTCGTGGTACCGACAATCTATATTTTCGTGCAGGCGTTCAGCAAAGGGATTATGCCCGCGCTGGAAAACCTGGCGGACCCGGATATGCTACACGCCATTTGGCTGACGGTGCTGATTGCGCTGATCACCGTGCCGGTCAACCTGGTATTCGGTACGCTGCTGGCCTGGCTGGTGACGCGCTTTACCTTCCCGGGGCGTCAGATGCTGCTGACGCTGCTGGATATCCCGTTTGCCGTCTCACCGGTGGTGGCGGGTCTGGTCTATCTGCTCTTTTACGGCTCTAACGGCCCGCTGGGTGGCTGGCTGGATGAGCACAACCTGCAGGTGATGTTTGCCTGGCCGGGTATGGTGCTGGTGACTATCTTTGTAACCTGTCCGTTTGTGGTACGCGAACTGGTACCGGTGATGTTAAGCCAGGGGAGCAACGAAGACGAAGCGGCTGTGCTGCTGGGCGCGTCAGGCTGGCAGATGTTCCGCCGCGTCACGCTGCCGAATATTCGCTGGGCACTGCTCTATGGGGTGGTGCTGACCAACGCCCGCGCAATTGGCGAGTTTGGGGCGGTGTCGGTTGTATCCGGTTCCATTCGAGGTGAAACCCTGTCGCTGCCGTTACAGATTGAACTGCTGCAGCAGGACTATAACACCATCGGCTCCTTTACCGCCGCAGCGTTGCTGACGCTGATGGCTATTTTGACCCTGTTTTTGAAGAGTGTGGTGCAGTGGCGTTTAGAAAATCAGGAAAAACGTCAGCATCAGGAGGGAAATCATGAGCATTGAGATTGCCAATATTAAGAAGTCTTTTGGTCGCACCCAGGTGCTGAATGATATCTCGCTGGATATCCCTTCCGGACAAATGGTGGCGCTGCTGGGGCCGTCTGGCTCGGGTAAAACCACGCTGCTGCGTATCATCGCCGGTCTTGAACATCAGACCAGCGGACATATCCGTTTTCACGGCACCGACGTGAGCCGCCTGCATGCCCGCGATCGTAAAGTCGGCTTCGTGTTCCAGCATTACGCGCTGTTTCGCCACATGACGGTGTTCGACAACATTGCGTTTGGCCTGACCGTGCTGCCGCGTCGCGAACGCCCGGATGCGGCTACCATCAAAGCGAAAGTGACCAAACTGCTGGAAATGGTGCAGCTGGCCCACCTGGCTGACCGTTTCCCGGCGCAGCTTTCGGGCGGCCAGAAACAGCGTGTCGCACTGGCGCGCGCGCTGGCCGTGGAGCCACAAATACTGCTGCTTGATGAGCCGTTTGGCGCGCTGGATGCGCAGGTGCGTAAAGAGCTGCGCCGCTGGCTGCGTCAGCTGCATGAAGAGCTGAAATTCACCAGCGTCTTCGTCACCCACGACCAGGAAGAGGCGATGGAAGTCGCGGACCGCGTGGTGGTCATGAGCCAGGGGAACATCGAACAGGTGGACGAGCCAGAGCAGCTCTGGCGTGAACCTGCCACCCGTTTTGTCCTGGAATTTATGGGCGAAGTTAACCGTCTGCAGGGCACCGTACGCGGCGGACAATTCCACGTTGGCGCACACCGCTGGCCGCTGGGATACACGCCTGCCCATCAGGGGCCAGTGGACCTGTTCCTGCGCCCGTGGGAAGTGGATGTCAGCCGTCGTACCAGCCTGGATTCACCGCTGCCGGTGCAGGTACTGGAAGCTAGCCCTAAAGGTCACTACACACAAATGGTGGTACAACCGCTGGGCTGGTATACCGAGCCGCTGACGGTGGTAATGCGCGATGAAGAGGCGCCACACCGGGGTGAACGCCTGTTTGTGGGGCTGCAGCATGCCCGTATTTATCACGGTAACCAGCGCATCGAGACGCGCGAGGATATTGCTCTGGCGGAGTCAGCCTGATAGGTTATTAGGATGTTTATCGCCCGGTGGCGCTGCGCTGACCGGGCCTACAGCTAAAACTGCGTCTTGTAGGCCGGGTAAGCGAAGCGCCACCCGGCTTTTTTATTGAGTAAAAATCGTGAATACACTCGAACACACCATCGGCAACACTCCACTGGTCAAGCTTCAGCGCATGGGGCCTGACAACGGCAGCGAAATCTGGGTCAAACTCGAAGGCAATAACCCGGCGGGGTCGGTCAAAGACCGCGCGGCGCTGTCGATGATTGTCCAGGCTGAGAAGCGCGGTGAAATTAAGCCAGGCGACGTGCTCATTGAGGCCACAAGCGGGAATACCGGCATTGCGCTGGCGATGATTGCCGCGCTGAAAGGCTACCGCATGAAGCTGCTGATGCCGGACAACATGAGTCAGGAGCGCCGCGCCGCGATGCGCGCTTACGGTGCTGAACTGATACTGGTGACCAAAGAGCAGGGAATGGAAGGGGCGCGCGACCTGGCGCTGGCGATGGCTGAGCGCGGTGAAGGCAAACTGCTGGATCAGTTCAATAATCCGGATAATCCCTACGCCCACTACACGACCACTGGCCCGGAAATCTGGCAACAAACCGACGGGCGTATCACCCATTTTGTCTCCAGCATGGGCACCACCGGCACCATCACCGGCGTGTCGCGTTTTCTGCGCGAGCAGGAAAAACCGGTCGCCATTGTCGGCCTGCAGCCGGAAGAGGGGAGCAGCATTCCGGGTATTCGTCGCTGGCCTGCGGAATACATGCCGGGCATTTTTAATGCTCAGCTGGTGGATCAGGTGCTGGATATTCATCAGCGCGAGGCGGAAAATACCATGCGCGAGCTGGCGGTACGCGAAGGCATCTTCTGCGGGGTTAGCTCGGGTGGCGCGGTAGCAGGTGCGATGCGTGTGGCGCAGGATAATCCTGGTGCAGTGGTGGTGGCGATTATCTGCGATCGCGGCGATCGTTATCTGTCTACCGGCGTCTTTGGCGAAGAGAGTTATTCGCAGGGGGCGGGGATTTAAGCGTCATGGAGATGATTTTATTCCGGGATAAAACCCGGGCGCAGCAAACCGATATTGTCGCGGTGCAGTCGCAGGTGGTGTACGGCAGCGTGGGGAACAGCATTGCGGTACCCAATATTCGTACCCACCGGCTTAACGTGACCGCCGTGCCGACGGTGCTGTTCAGCAACACGCCGCACTATGACACCTTTTACGGCGGGGTGATCCCCGATGAGTGGTTCAGCGGCTACCTGAAGGCGCTGGAAGAGCGCGAGATCCTGCGCGAGCTTAAGGCGGTCACCACTGGCTACATGGGCAGCGCCAGCCAGATCGTTCTGCTGGCGCAGTGGCTGAAGGCGATCAAAGTGCAGCACCCGGAGCTGCTGGTGCTGGTTGACCCGGTGATCGGGGATATCGACAGCGGTATGTACGTTAAACCTGATATTCCTGAGGCGTATCGTGAGCATCTGCTGCCGCTGGCGCAGGGCATTACGCCCAACGTATTCGAACTGGAAGTGTTAAGCGGTAAACCGTGCCGCACGCCAGAGAGCGCCATCGCCGCCGCGCAGGGGCTGCTTTCCGATACGCTGAAATGGGTGGCGATAACCAGTGCGCCAGTGGCCGACGACCCGCAGAATATTCACGTCGTGCTGGTGAGTAAAGAGGGCGTTACCGTAAGCGCGCACCCGCGCGTCGAGACGGATCTGAAAGGAACGGGCGATCTGTTCTGTTCAGAACTGGTCAGCGGTATCGTGGGGGGGAAAACCGTTGCTGACGCCATACGCATGGCAGGCGATCGGGTGACTGACGTCATGATCTATACGCAGTCGAAAGGTTACGACGAGCTTATCCTCCCCGCATAAACAAAAATGGCGCCCGAAGGCGCCATTTTTCTGTGCTGCAAGAATTACTTCTTGATGCGGATAACCGGGGTTTCACCCACGGTGACGCTGCCAGACAGTTTGATCAGCTCTTTGATTTCGTCCATGTTGGAGATAACAACCGGCGTCAGGGTAGACTTGGCTTTTTCTTCCAGCAGTGGCAGATCGAATTCAATCACCGGGTCGCCAACTTTAACACGCTGGCCTTCTTCTGCGATACGTTTGAAGCCTTCGCCTTTCAGTTCAACGGTGTCGATACCGAAGTGAACGAACAGTTCGATACCGCTATCAGATTCGATAGAGAACGCATGGTTGGTTTCAAAAATTTTACCGATGGTGCCGTCAACTGGAGCAACCATTTTGTTGCCAGTTGGTTTGATAGCAATGCCATCACCAACGATTTTCTCAGCAAACACTACATCCGGCACGTCTTCGATGTTGACGATCTCGCCGGAGAGCGGAGCAACAATCTCAATAGTTCCGGAGTCTTTCTTATCATCAGAAACCAGAGATTTCAGTTTATCGAACAAACCCATGATCTTCTCCTAAGCAGTAATTTGGGCCGCATCTCGTGGATTAGCAGATTGTTTTTTCTTCAATGAACTTGTTAACCAGCGTCATTAACTCGTCCGTTGTCGGTTGAGCAAGAGCCTGCTCTGCTAACACCTTCGCATCTTCGAAGTTCGTGTTACGGATAATCTTCTTAATGCGCGGGATGGAAATGGCGCTCATAGAGAATTCGTCCAGACCCATACCCAGCAACAGAAGTGTAGCACGTTCGTCGCCTGCAAGCTCACCACACATGCCAGTCCATTTACCTTCTGCATGAGAAGCATCAATAACTTGCTTGATCAAGTTCAGTACGGACGGTGACATTGGCTGGTAGAGATGTGAAATCATATCATTACCACGGTCAACTGCCAGGGTGTACTGCGTTAAATCATTGGTGCCGATACTAAAGAAATCAACTTCTTTGGCTAAATGACGCGCAATGGTCGCGGCTGCTGGTGTTTCCACCATTACGCCGATCTCAATTGACTCGTCAAATGCTTTACCTTCGTCACGCAGTTCCTGTTTGTAAATCTCGATCTCTTTCTTCAGTGCACGCACTTCTTCAACAGAGATGATCATCGGGAACATAATGCGCAGCTTACCGAAAGCAGAGGCACGCAGAATCGCACGCACCTGGTCACGCAGGATCTCTTTACGATCCATGGCGATACGCACTGCACGCCAGCCCAGGAATGGGTTCTCTTCTTTCGGGAAGTTCATGTACGGCAGCTCTTTGTCGCCACCGATGTCCATGGTACGGACGATAACGGCCTGAGAGCCACAGGCTTCAGCCACCGCTTTGTACGCCGCAAACTGCTCTTCTTCAGTTGGCAGGGCGTCACGGTCCATGAACAGGAATTCAGTACGATACAGACCCACACCTTCCGCGCCGTTGCGCTCAGCGCCATCGACGTCGCGTACGGTACCGATGTTAGCGCACACTTCTACCTGATGGCCGTCCAGCGTGATGGCTGGCAGGTCTTTCAGTTTAGCGAGTTCCGCTTTCTCGGTGGCAACCTGCTCCTGAACGGTACGCAGTTGCTCGATCACATCGTTAGTTGGGTTGACGTAAACCACGTTGTTTACGGCATCCAGAATCAGATAGTCGTCGTTTTTCACCTGAGTGGTGACGTTACCGGTACCCACGATGGCAGGCAGTTCCAGAGAACGCGCCATGATTGAGGTGTGGGAGGTACGGCCACCGGCGTCGGTGATGAAACCCAGCACCTTGTTAAGGTTCAGCTGTGCGGTTTCAGACGGGGTCAGATCAGCGGCAACCAGGATCACTTCGTCCTGAATCGCGCTCAGATCGATGATGGCCAGACCCAGGATGTTGCGCAGCAGGCGCTTACCGATGTCACGTACGTCAGCCGCACGCTCTTTCAGGTATTCATCGTCCAGCTCTTCCAGGGCAGATGCCTGACCTTCGATAACTTCATGCGCAGCCGCGTCGGCCGTCATGCCTTTATCTTTAATCAGGGCTATGATTTCCTGCTCCAGCTCCTCATCTTCGAGCAGCATGATGTGCCCTTCGAAGATAGCTTCTTTTTCTTCACCGAAAGTTTCGCCAGCTTTAGTTTTGATTGCTTCCAGTTGCGCAGATGCCTTGGCACGACCGCTCAGAAAACGTTCAACTTCCTGATCAACCTTGTCGGCAGAAATTTTTTTCCGGTCGATGACGATCTCGTCTTCTTTCAGCAGCAATGCTTTGCCGAAAGCGATACCCGGGGATGCTAAAATGCCTGAAATCATAACCCTACCTTACTTGTGACTGATATTTAAAAGAACCCGGAAACTTACTCGAGCTCAGCCATCAGTTTTACCAGATGCTCAACTGCTTTCTGCTCGTCTTCACCTTCAGCAGAGATAGTGACAACGGTGCCCTGAGTCAGGCCCAGAGTCTGCAGTTTGAACAGGCTTTTTGCGCTAGCGCTTTTGCCGTTGGAAGTCACAGTGATTTCAGAAGTGAAGCCTTTCGCTTCTTTAACAAACTGAGCAGCAGGGCGGGTGTGCAGACCGTTCGGAGCGGTAATGGTAACTTCTTGCTGGAACATTGTATTTCCCCAACTTATAGGTTTAGTGTTGTGGAACTAAAGTCTAGCCTGGCGACTGAACTTTAGCCTGTATTGTTAGCGCTGACGTTTCGATCGTCATTAAACATTATGCAGCGAAAGCAAGACTTGAACCAAATCATAAAATCGATTCAGCAAGGGTATTTCGTTCGCTGATTAATTTCACGCATCAAAATAATTGCTGGTTTAAATACCAGACCCAACGGGGTGAATCAATGCCAGGAGGGGTAAAACTTTGAAGCAGTCCACAAAAAAGCACCTAAAAAGGTGCTTTTTTACGCGTTATTAACATACTGGCATTACTGTTGCAGTTCTTTCTCGGTAAACAGATCGGCAAACAGTGCAGTGCTTAAGTAACGCTCACCTGATGAAGGTAGGATAACCACAATATTCTTGTTGGTAAAGGACTCATCTTCCTGAAGTTTGAGCGCCGCCGCAACGGCCGCGCCGGAAGAGATACCGGCCAGAATACCTTCTTCATCCATCAGGCGGCGTGCCGTCGAGATGGCTTCTTCGTTCGTGATCGTGACGACTTTATCGATAAGCTTCAGATCCAGGTTACCCGGAATAAAGCCTGCGCCGATACCCTGAATCTTGTGCGGGCCCGGCTTGAGCTCTTCACCCGCCAGCGCCTGGGTGATAACCGGCGAGTCGGTCGGCTCAACGGCCACGGTGATCAGGTCTTTTTTACCTTTCGTGCCTTTAATATAGCGTGACACACCGGTCAGCGTACCGCCGGTACCCACGCCGGAGATAAACACATCAACCTGGCCATCGGTATCTTCCCAGATTTCAGGCCCGGTGGTTTTCTCGTGGATTTCCGGGTTTGCCGGGTTGCTGAACTGCTGAAGCAGCAGGTATTTCGCCGGATCGCTGGCAACAATCTCTTCGGCTTTCTGAATGGCACCTTTCATGCCTTTCGCGCCTTCGGTCAACACCAGGTTTGCACCCAGCGCTTTTAGCAGCTTGCGGCGTTCGATGCTCATGGTTTCAGGCATGGTCAGCGTCAGCTTATAGCCACGCGCCGCAGCCACATAGGCCAGCGCAATACCGGTGTTGCCGCTGGTAGGCTCCACCAGCTCAACGCCTGGCTTGAGCACGCCACGTTTTTCGGCATCCCAAATCATATTTGCACCGATACGGCATTTTACGCTGAAGCTCGGGTTGCGGGATTCGACCTTCGCCAGAATGCGTCCATTACCGATACGGTTCAGTCGAACCAGGGGCGTATGACCGATAGTCAGCGAGTTGTCTTCATAAATCTTACTCATGGCCTGTCCTTAACTGTATGAAATTGGGATACCGACCCAGCATACCTGCTAAGCAGGTAGGGGGAAGTAAGGAATTCGCATATCTATATACTGCAAGGAAATAATGGGGATCAGTATGGAATAAGGGATAGCATAAGCCATCCCTTGTTTACACATTTTTGCATTACTTCCATAACGCGTGCTTAGCACGGTAGCAGTCGACCCACATTGCCGTTGCGCCGCACACCGCAACGGGCATGATGAAAAGATTAAGGAAGGGGATCAAGGTGAACAGGCTGGTAAGCGCGCCAAACTGCATATTGGCCACTTTCTGCGTGCGCAGCGCGGTACGCATCTCTTTAAAGGGCACCTTGTGGTTATCAAAAGGGTAGTCGCAGTACTGAATAGCCAGCATCCAGGCGCTGAACAGGAACCACAGCACAGGCGCCACCGTCTGGCCGATACCGGGCACCAGATAAAGGAGAAGCAGTACAATTGCACGGGGGAGATACCAGGCGAATTTTTGCCATTCGCGCTTCATGATGCGCGGAATATCTTTCATGATCCCCAGTACGCCCGTGTCCGGTGGCGTGGCACCTGTCAGACGCGCTTCGAGCTGTTCCGCCAGCAGGCCGTTAAACGGCGCCGCAATCCAGTTGGCGATCGTTGAGAAGAAATAGCCGAACACCAACAGCACAGAAATCACCGCGAGTGGCCACAGCAGATAGCTCAGCCACTGCAGCCAGTCAGGCACATAGCTCATCATGGCCGGGACCCAGCTTTCAAGCTTCGTGAAAAGCCACCAGAAGGCGCCGCCCATAAGAATAATGTTGATCAGCAAGGGCAGAATGACGAAACGTCGAATACCCGGCAGGGAGACCAGTTTCCAGCCCTGAGAAAAATACCAGACGCCGCTGCGTGGGGGAGAAGAAAATGTTGAAACCATAACCAGGCTGTACTCCTTTTTTCACAACCAGTGGAATTGCCCGCCTATATTATCCAGTTACGGACCAATGACCAGTTCGGAAATGTTCGAAAAAACAGCAAAAAGCACGATTTAGTTCATCTTTATGCTGTGAATGCTCTGCACACACTTGCACTTGACGTAAACGGCAAATACTCTTAGTGAGTAAATGTTTGCCGTGGTGGCAAGGTGTTAGAACAACAGAGAATATAATGATGCAGGATTTGCGTCTGATATTAATCATTGTTGGCGCGATCGCCATAATCGCTTTACTGGTACATGGTTTCTGGACCAGCCGTAAAGAGCGTTCTTCTATGTTTCGCGATCGCCCACTGAAGCGCATGAAGTCCAGTCGTGACGACGATGACAGTGAATATGACATCGACGATCGCGATGACGACGGCGTGGGTGAAGTTCGTGTTCATCGGGTCAATACTGCGCCCGGCGCGGCTCATGGGGAGCATGAAGCCCCCCGTACTGCGCAGCACCAGTATCAACCGCCGTATGCTTCTGCACAGCCGCGCCAGCCTGCGCCGCAGCCTGTGGAAGAGCCGGTGCGTCAGCCGCCGCAGCAGCCTGTTCAACAGCGGCCAGCTGCGCCGCAGCCGGTTCCACAGCAACCCGTGCAGCAGCCTGTACAACCGCAGCCTGCTCAGCCGGTACAGCAACCGCCGCAACAGCCTGTTCAGGCGCAGCCTGCACCACAGCCAGCCCCGGCACCGCAGGTTGAGCCAGAGCCCGTTGTAGAGCCAGAACCGGTTGTTGAAAAACCGCAGCGTAAAGAAGCAGTGATCATCATGAACGTGGCCGCCCATCACGGCAGCCATCTGAACGGTGACGTGCTGCTTAACAGTATTCAACAGGCTGGCTTCAAGTTTGGCGACATGAATATTTTCCATCGCCACCTGAGCCCGGACGGTAGCGGCCCGGCGCTGTTTAGCCTGGCCAACATGGTTAACCCTGGCACCTTCGACCCTGAAATGACGGGCGATTTCGTGACGCCGGGCGTGACGATCTTTATGCAGGTTCCGTCATACGGTGATGAACTGCAAAACTTTAAGCTGATGCTGCAGTCCGCTCAGCACATCGCTGACGAAGTCGGTGGTGTGGTGCTCGACGACCAGCGTCGCATGATGACGCCGCAGAAACTGCGCGAGTATCAGGACCGCATCCGCGAAGTTAAGGAAGCCAACGCGTAATCGACGCGTTTTCTTCAACTCCTCCTCAACCCCCGCCTGTCGGGGGTTTTTTCTCATTGATGGTGCGATATGGACTCAATCGAACAACAAATCACTGAACTGCGAACCACGCTTCGCCATCATGAATACCTTTATCATGTGATGGACGCACCGGAAGTGCCGGATGCGGAGTACGATCGCCTGATGCGTGAACTGCGCGATTTAGAGGCGCAGCACCCGGAGTTGATCACCCCGGACTCGCCAACCCAACGTGTCGGCGCTGAACCGCTAGGTGCGTTCAGCCAGGTACGTCATGAAGTGCCGATGCTCTCTCTGGATAACGTCTTCGATGAAGAGAGCTTTCTCGCCTTTAATAAGCGTGTGCAGGATCGACTCAAAAGCAGCGACGCCCTGACCTGGTGCTGTGAGCTGAAGCTGGATGGCCTGGCCGTCAGCATCCTCTACGAAAACGGCGTGCTGGTCCGTGCCGCAACGCGCGGTGATGGCACCACCGGGGAAGACATCACCACCAACGTGCGTACCATCCGCGCGATCCCGCTGAAGTTGCACGGCGACAATATTCCTGCTCGTCTGGAAGTGCGCGGTGAAGTTTTCCTGCCGCAGGCGGGCTTCGAGAAAATCAACGAAGAGGCGCGTCGCACCGGTGGGAAGGTGTTTGCGAACCCGCGCAATGCGGCGGCAGGCTCTTTACGCCAGCTGGACCCGCGTATTACCGCGAAGCGACCGCTTACTTTCTTCTGCTATGGCGTCGGTATTCTGGAAGGAGGGGAGCTGCCGGACACCCACCTCGGGCGTTTGCTGCAGTTTAAAGCGTGGGGCTTGCCGGTCAGCAACCGCGTGCAGCTTTGCGACTCACCGGAGGCGGTTCTTGCGTTTTATCGCAAGGTTGAAGAAGACCGCCCGACGCTCGGTTTTGATATCGATGGTGTGGTGATCAAGGTTAACTCGCTTGCGCTTCAGGAGCAGCTAGGCTTTGTGGCGCGAGCACCGCGCTGGGCTGTGGCGTTTAAATTCCCGGCCCAGGAGCAGATGACCTTTGTCCGCGATGTGGAGTTCCAGGTGGGTCGTACCGGAGCCATCACGCCGGTTGCACGTCTGGAGCCGGTGCACGTGGCCGGTGTGCTGGTGAGCAACGCCACGCTGCATAACGCGGATGAAATCGATCGTCTTGGCCTGCGTATTGGTGACAAAGTGGTGATTCGCCGGGCGGGAGATGTGATCCCGCAGGTCGTCAACGTGGTTCAGTCAGAGCGCCCTGATGATACGCGCGCCATCGTGTTTCCGACGCATTGCCCGGTATGTGGCTCAGACGTAGAGCGTGTGGAAGGCGAAGCGGTGGCTCGCTGTACCGGGGGATTAATCTGTGGCGCGCAGCGTAAAGAGTCACTCAAGCACTTCGTTTCCCGACGGGCAATGGACGTTGACGGCATGGGCGACAAAATTATCGACCAGTTGGTTGAGAAAGAGTATGTCCATACGCCTGCGGATCTTTTCAAACTGACGGCGGGTAAGCTGACCGGTCTTGACCGCATGGGGCCGAAGTCGGCTCAGAATGTAGTGAATGCGCTGGAAGCCGCCAAAGAGACCACGTTTGCCCGTTTCCTCTATGCGCTTGGTATTCGTGAGGTGGGTGAAGCCACCGCAGCAGGTCTGGCGGCGTACTTTGGCACGCTGGACGCGCTGGAGAAAGCGAGCATTGAGGAGCTGCAAAAAGTGCCTGATGTTGGCATTGTGGTGGCCACGCACGTCTTTAACTTCTTTGCCGAAGAGAGCAACCGCGACGTCATCGGAAAACTGCTGGAGCAGGGCATTAAATGGCCTGCGCCGGTCGTCGTCAATGCCGAAGAGATCGACAGCCCGTTTGCCGGTAAAACGGTAGTACTGACCGGCAGTCTCAGCCAGCTTTCACGGGATGATGCGAAGGCGCGTCTGGTGGCACTGGGGGCAAAAGTGGCGGGCAGCGTGTCGAAGAAAACGGATCTGGTGATCGCCGGGGAAGCCGCCGGTTCCAAGCTTGCAAAAGCGCAGGAGCTCGGGATTGAGGTAATCGATGAAGCAGAAATGATGCGTCTGCTGGGAGAGTAACGTGGAAAAAGAGCAGCTCGTCGAGATCGCCAATACAGAGATGCCGTTCGGTAAATATAAGGGCCGCAGGCTGATTGATTTGCCGGAAGAGTACCTTCTGTGGTTTGCCCGAAAGGATGAATTCCCGGCGGGACGACTGGGCGAGCTGATGGCCATCACGCTATTGATTAAAACCGAGGGGCTGACCCAGCTGGTTCAGCCCCTGAAACGTCCTTAAGCCTTCGCGGCGCGGGTCTCTTCCTGCGCCAGTTTTTCCGTCTGACGTTTATAACGACGCGCCAGTACTGCACAGACCATCAGCTGGATCTGATGGAAAATCATCAGCGGCAGTACCATCATCCCAATCACCGAGGTCGGGAACAGAATGTTGGCCATCGGGATGCCGTTTGCCAGGCTTTTCTTCGAGCCGCAGAACACAATGGTGATTTCGTCTGCTTTGTTGAAGCCACATTTGCGTGCCACAAAGACGTTTACCGCAATGACAATCGCCAGCAGGACGATACTGACCACCACGATAAACAGCAGCGAGCCTGCGCCCACCTTATGCCAGATACCATTCACCACGGCTTCGCTGAAGGCGGAGTAAACCACCAGCAGGATCGACGTCTGATCGGTTTTTGAGATCCATTTCTTGTGCTTCGCCACAAACGCCCCCGTCCACGGACGAGAAAGATGACCAAGGACAAATGGCAGAAGCAGCTGCAGACAGATTTTCCCGACCTGCTCCAGATTACCGCCTGCACCGTGCATATTCATCAGTAGGCCAACCAGCAGCGGCGAGACGAAAATCCCTAACAGGCTTGATGCCGATGCCGAGCAAACAGCGGCCGCGACGTTGCCGCCTGCCAGCGAAGTAAAGGCAATCGCGGACTGGACGGTGGCTGGCAAAATACAGAGGTAGAGGAAACCGGTATAGAGCGCCGGGTCAACATTGACCGGAGCCCACCACGCAAACAGCACGCCGAGTATTGGGAAAAGAATAAAGGTGCTGCACATGACCCACAGGTGGAGTCGCCAGTGGCTTCCCCCTGCGATAATGGCTTCGCGGGAGAGTTTGGCGCCGTGCATAAAGAACAGCAGCGCGATGGCCGCGGTAGTGAGTCCTTCAAAGAACGGCACAAAACCGCCGCGCGCGGGGAAGAAGGAGGCCAGTAAAACGGTGACGACCAGGGTAAGTGTAAACGGATCAAGAATACGAAATAGTTTCATAATGACTCCTGAAAACAGATGTCGCTATTGTGCTTTGTTCCCTTTGAGAAATAAAATTGATTTATTGCATCTATTCATGAATTAAACAGATGAATTATTCCTTACGTCAGCTTCGAGTTTTTGTCACCGTGGCCCATGCTCGCAGCTTCAGCCGGGCAGGGGAGATCATTGGCCTGAGCCAGTCGGCCGTCAGCCACAGTGTGAAAGAACTGGAACTCCAGACAGGTGTGCGTCTACTCGACCGCACCACGCGTGAAGTGGTATTAACCGAAGCCGGACAGCAGCTGGCGCTGCGACTGGAGCGGTTACTGGATGAACTGAACAGCACGCTCAGGGATGTCGGGAGACTGGGGCAGCAGCTTTCTGGCACCGTACGGGTGGCAGCAAGCCAGACGATTTCGGCGCATCTTATTCCGCAGTGTATTGCTGAGGGTAACCAGCGCTATCCGGATATCGATTTTGTGCTGCACGACAGGCCGCAACAGTGGGTGCTGGAGAGCATCCGCCAGGGCGATGTGGATTTTGGCATCGTCATCGATCCCGGCCAGGTGAGTGACCTGGAGTGTGAGATTGTGCTTTCTGAGCCTTTTTTGCTGCTCTGTCGGGACGACGATCCGCTGGCAATGCTGCCTCATGTTAGCTGGCAGACGCTGCAGGGCGCGAAACTGGTTTTACAGGATTATGCATCGGGCAGCCGTCCGTTGATTGACTCCGCGCTGAATGCTCAGGGGGTAAAAGCAACCATCGTGCAGGAGATTGGTCATCCGGCTACGCTGTTTCCTATGGTTGAGGCAGGCATTGGGATCAGCGTATTGCCTGCCCTGGCGCTGCCGTTGCCACAGGGGAGCCGGCTGGCTGTAAGACGGTTGACCCCGGTGGTTGACAGAAAGCTGATGCTGGTTCGACGAAAAAATCGTTCTCTTTCGGGGGCGGCACAGGCTATCTGGGAAGTGGTGCGTATCCAGGCGCAACGGTTAACCGAAGCCCGCATACGCGACCCACTGTTTAATGCTGCAGATGATTAGATGTAAATATCGATCTGATTGACATCTGATGGGTTGTTTACGCCTTCCACTTTGCCCTGCTTCTGGTCTTGTTTCTTCTGGGCCTCTTCCGCCTGCTGGCGCAATAGTTGTGCAAGCTGTGTCTGCAGCACTTTAAGCTGTGCCTGAATGAGCTCCTGCTGTTTTTTCTTCTCTTCCGGGCTGCCGGCACTCTCTGGCAGCTCTTTTAGCTGTTGAGTCAGTTTGGTGATTTGCTCCGTAATGCGGCTGATTTGGGCAGCAATATCGTTGCCACTGGAAGCACTCCCACCACTGTTACTGGTTTGAATAGGGTGGGTTGATGTCTGAATGGTCGTCATAGTCTTTCCTCTTACCATAAAACAGAGATATCGGCACCGATGGTGGGAGCTTGAGGAAAACTGCTATATCTGGCAGGGCGTTAGGCTGGCTGGAGCGGCTACAGGAAGTTTCTGTGCAAAAGATTCGAACCGTCCATATCGCAGATAGCAAAAAAGCGCCTTTAGGGCGCTTTTTTACATTGGTGGGTCGTGCAGGATTCGAACCTGCGACCAATTGATTAAAAGTCAACTGCTCTACCAACTGAGCTAACGACCCGAAATGGTGGGCGATGACGGGCTCGAACCGCCGACCCCCTCCGTGTAAAGGAGATGCTCTACCAACTGAGCTAATCGCCCATTTCGGAACTGCTGCGATAAGGTGAGAATGGTGGGCGATGACGGGCTCGAACCGCCGACCCCCTCCGTGTAAAGGAGATGCTCTACCAACTGAGCTAATCGCCCAATCTCAATTCTTATCTACACTGCGAGTCTACGTGAAGTAGATGGTGGGTGATGACGGGCTCGAACCGCCGACCCCCTCCGTGTAAAGGAGATGCTCTACCAACTGAGCTAATCACCCCCGCTGTGTGGAGTCGCATTATAGGGAGAGTTGAAAATGAGTCAACGCATTTTCTAAAGTTTTTATTCGTTCGTCGTAAAATTAAACAAAACGATCGTGAAATGGGCTGTGGCGCATGATTTCTAAACAAAAACAGCAAACTCGGTCACGATAAAGGGATCGACATTGAGGAATCGCCGCACAGTGATAGAATATTGCCCATCGTTTTTTCCCCAGGATTTGCCGATTGCCGGCATCTTTATAACGTAAGGCCATTTCATGAAAATCAAAACTCGCTTCGCGCCCAGCCCGACAGGCTACCTGCACGTCGGTGGTGCACGTACTGCTCTCTATTCCTGGCTTTTTGCACGCCACAACAAAGGTGAGTTCGTGCTGCGTATTGAAGACACCGATCTCGAGCGCTCCACGCCGGAAGCAATTGAAGCCATTATGGATGGGATGAACTGGCTGAATCTGCAGTGGGATGAAGGTCCTTACTTCCAGACCAAACGTTTTGACCGTTATAACGCGGTAATTGACGAGATGCTGGTCGCGGGTACGGCATACAAATGCTATTGCTCTAAAGAGCGCCTGGATGCGCTACGTGAAGAGCAGATGGCGAACGGCGAAAAGCCGCGTTACGACGGCCGCTGCCGCCATGACCACAGCGAGCATGCCGCTGATGAACCTTGCGTGGTGCGTTTTGCTAACCCACAAGACGGCTCTGTTATTTTTGACGACCAGATCCGTGGCCCAATCGAATTCAGCAACCAGGAGCTGGACGATCTGATCATCCGCCGTACCGACGGTTCTCCAACCTATAACTTCTGCGTGGTGGTTGACGACTGGGACATGGAAATCACCCACGTTATCCGTGGCGAAGACCATATCAATAACACCCCGCGCCAGATCAACATTCTGAAAGCGTTAAATGCCCCTGTTCCGGTCTATGCGCACGTTTCAATGATCAACGGTGACGACGGTAAAAAGCTGTCTAAACGTCACGGTGCGGTCAGCGTTATGCAGTATCGCGACGACGGCTATCTGCCGGAAGCGCTGCTGAACTACCTGGTGCGTCTGGGCTGGGCTCATGGTGATCAGGAAATTTTCAGCCGCGAAGAGATGATCGATCTGTTCTCTCTGAACTCTGTGAGCAAATCCGCTAGTGCATTTAACACTGACAAGCTGCTGTGGCTGAACCACCACTACATTAATACCATGCCGCCGGAATATGTGGCGACTTACCTGCAGTGGCACATTGAGCAGGCCAATATTGATACCCGTACTGGCCCTGAGCTGGCGGACCTGGTGAAACTGCTCGGCGAGCGTTGCAAAACGCTGAAAGAGATCGCCGAAAGCTGCCGCTACTTCTATGAAGAGTTTGATGAGTTCGATGCGGATGCCGCGAAGAAACATCTGCGTCCTGTTGCGCGTCAGCCGCTGGAAGTGGTACGTGACAAACTGGCTGCCCTCACTGAGTGGACCGCCGAGAATGTGCATCATGCGATTCAGGCTACCGCTGACGAACTGGAAGTCGGTATGGGTAAAGTAGGTATGCCACTGCGCGTAGCGGTGACCGGTGCGGGTCAGTCTCCGGCGCTGGATGTTACCGTTCACGCGATCGGTAAGTCTCGCAGCGTGGCGCGCATTAACAAGGCTCTGGGATTTATTGCTGAACGCGAAAACCAGCAGTAAAACAGCCTGAGATGCAAAAACGGCAGGGTAACCTGCCGTTTTTTTATGCGTGTAATTCAGCAATACCCAGGCGCGTAAGAAAACCACTGATGCCTTCGCGTTTTAGCAACACGTGCAGTCGTTCCTGTTCCAGCTGCGTCATGTTTTCAAGCGTGTCGACAATCTGCACGAGCAGATTCGACGACGCAGGATCGCCATAGGGCATCGTTGCTTCTGCCAGGTGGTAAACCGCCTGACGGTTGCGAATGGCCGGGAGGTTCATGATATGCTCCTTCACCCGAGCATCAATGTGGATCAGCCGCGCCCGTCCCCCTTTCACGCCATTGATGCCTTCGGTTTTCCAGCCCTGCTGACGAATCCAGCGGTTAACGGTTTGCCGGGCAACACCCAGGCTGTTCGCCAGCTCTTCCGTGGTCATTTTGCTGCGTAATCTTTTCATATCAGTTATGGTCGCGAATCCCTAAACGTTGCAACAATCCGGTAATCCCTTCCCGCAGTAACAGCGATGTCATCTGCTTTTGCTCTTCCGGCGTCATTTCATTCGCCAGCGTCAGAAGTAATGTGTGCAGAGAACCGTTTTGCAACGCATTTTCCGGCATATCTGCGGTTTCCGTTGCCCGGCGCGCGCTGCGGATAAAGTCACGCACTTTCTCGTTCACATGTACCAGGCGCGCTTTCCCGCCCTGAACTCCCGGTTTTGGCGATGTAATCCAACCCTCTTTGCGTACCCATTTATTGATGGTCTGGCGGCTATAGCCAGTGAGGAGGGCTAACTCTTCTGGCGTCATTCGTTCCTTGATCATACAATTTCCTGAATATTTGTGGGGTCAATTAACGGTTCATTTTATAGCACCGTTTTAGGTGAAAACGTGACAGGCTTAACTCCTGACTGCGAGGCGGCTCGCAAAGTGGTTCATTTGCATGATTTTTCGGCGATTGAACGGCAGTGAATGATTTTGCCGTTGACACTCCGCAGCGGAATTCATATTATGCCGCCCGTCAACATGACAGCTTTACGATGGGGCTATAGCTCAGCTGGGAGAGCGCTTGCATGGCATGCAAGAGGTCAGCGGTTCGATCCCGCTTAGCTCCACCAAACTCTGAACCCAACAGAGTAGGGTAAGTAAAGTAACATGTGGGGCTATAGCTCAGCTGGGAGAGCGCTTGCATGGCATGCAAGAGGTCAGCGGTTCGATCCCGCTTAGCTCCACCAAAATTTGAACCCTCGTCGAAAGACGGGGGTTTTTTTATGTCTTTGTAACGACCTTCACCCTCTTTTGTTGCCAAATTAGCAGCGTTCCTATACCTCGCCTCAATCCAAATCAATAAACGAGTCTATAAATGGACTTCAACTTGATTCGAGCAATTAATAAACCTATTATCCGTCCGGCCAATAATTTGCATGGTAAAACAGATTATCCAACTTAATGAATAGAAAAACTTACAATAATGTAAAGATATTTATGATTGCTCTGGCGCTGTGTTTGATTACGGTGCCCTTTTCCCGTTATATCTCTCCACGCGCTATAGTAAATGGTCATGATGTTTATCTGGCATGGCTGCCGTTAAGCGTTATGCTGGCCGTGATTTTGTTATTTGGGCGTCGGGCAATCATTCCCATTCTTTTAAGTTTCACTATTGCTAACATCTACAATATTAATTTAGCACCACTACAATATTTAGTATTATTGATCTGTCAGACGTTTTCTGTTTTTGCTGCCTGTGGCGTCCTGCGCCTTGTGCTGGGCAAGCGCTGGCGTCACTGCGTGCCGAACAAACACATTGGGCAACGTATATTCTGGCTGGGCTTTATGGTGCCGATAGGCATTAAAGGGTTGATGTATCTGGCTGGCTTTTTATTTGATTTTCCCGTGACTATCTCAACATTCTTTGGCGAAGGCACCGTAATTTATAACATCGTTGATATTCAAAGCTTGATATGCGCAGCGTTGATTTTCACCATGATGTTCTATTATCCATTAAGAATGATAATTAATCCCCGCTATGTCAGAACCTTCTGGCTGCGGAGCGTGAAGCCAGTGTTTTTTCATAAAAAATCTTTGTATGTATTCATCTGGCTGGCTTTTTTAATTTTCACCCTTGCCGTGTTATGTGCGCCATTTGAGTCACCGGTTATTGCTGGCTATTTAATGCCAGTCATTTTTATTCTCTTTACGCTAGGCATCAGTCGCCTCAGCTATGCGCTCATCTCTTTACTGTGGGCGGCATCCGCTCTGCTGCTGTTGACCTATAACTACAACTTCCTTAATGGCGTCGAATCTGGGCATTCACTCTCCTTTATCCTGTCTGTGCTGATCTCTTTCGCTATCTGTCTGCTTTACATGTCGCGGCTCTACCAGCGAAGCAACTGGTTGAAGCAGGACTGGCAGGACAGGGCGCTGACCGACCCGCTGACCGGTTTACCGAATATTCGGGCGCTGGAAGAGTTTCTTCAGGTTCACCCGGATGCAAAAATCTGCTGCCTGCGGATGGACAACCTGGAATTTTTAAGTCGCCACTACGGCATTCTCATGCGGGTGCATTGCAAACGTAGGGTAACCACCTCCCTGCAGCCGCTGTTGCAGAAAGATGAGAAGCTCTTCCAGTTGCCAGGCAGCGAGCTGGTCATTGTATTGCTGGGGCCTGAAACCGCTGAACGGCTGCAGCATATGGTCGATCAATTAAACAGCCGAAAAATTTACTGGAATAACACGGGGCTGGATATCGAGTTTGGCGCTTCCTGGGGAATGGTCGAAAACGGCGAGAACTTGCACCATACGCTGGGCCAACTGAGCTGGCTGGCCGAGCAGTCATGCGGAGCGCATAACGTACTCGCGCTCACCAATAGCCTGGAGGCCGCGTCGGGGCAAACCACAGAACGGGTGCTGATGTTAGCGCGTATCAAACATGCCCTGGATGCCGGTCAGTTTCATTTATATGCCCAGCCAATCCAGAAAGCGGACGGCAGCGGTTATTACGAAATACTGGCGCGCATGGAAAGCGAGGGTGAGATTATCACGCCTGACCGCTTCATCCCGCTGATTGCCCAGTTTAACCTGAGCCACCGGTTTGATATGTGCGTGCTGGAAAAACTGCTGTTGTGGTTGCGCGCTCATCCTGCGTCACAGGGTGGCACTCGCTTTTCTGTCAACCTGATGCCTCTGACGCTGATGCAAAAAGAGGTAGCTACCGAGATTAGCGCGTTGTTCGAACACTATGGTATCGCGCCGCAGGACGTTGTACTTGAGATCACGGAAGAGCAGGCCTTCTCGAACTCTGGCAGCAGCATCAAAAACCTTCAGCAGCTGCGGGATCGTGGGTTCCGTATCGCGATTGATGATTTTGGTACCGGCTATGCCAACTACGAACGACTCAGACGCCTTCAGGCGGATATCATTAAAATAGATGGCTGCTTTGTTAAAGATATCTGTACCGACGACATGGACGCGATGATTGTGCAGTCGATTTGTAATCTGGCAAAAACCAAATCACTGTGTGTGGTGGCTGAATATGTGGAGACACCGGCGCAACGTGACATGCTGCTGCGCTTTGGTGTGGATTACCTGCAGGGATACCTGATAGGCAAACCGACGCCGCTTGACGCACTGCAGGCATAAAAAAAACCGGGAGCCAGGCTCCCGGTTCTCATATAACGTGACGGGTTACAGTACCAGTGCTGCGATAGACGCTGACAGTACGCTCACCAGCGTTGAGCCGTAAACCAGTTTCAGACCGAAGCGAGAAACAACGTTACCCTGTTCTTCGTTCAGACCTTTAATCGCACCGGCGATGATACCGATGGACGAGAAGTTCGCGAAGGAAACCAGGAACACGGACAGGATGCCTTCCGCACGTGGAGAGAGCGTGCTGGCGATTTTCTGCAGATCCATCATTGCAACGAATTCGTTAGAAACCAGTTTGGTCGCCATGATACTACCAACCTGCAGCGCTTCGTGAGCAGGGACACCCATCACCCAGGCAACAGGATAGAAGATGTAGCCCAGGATGCCCTGGAAGGAGATGCCCAGAACTGCGGCGAACAGGGCGTTCAGGGCAGAGATCAGGGCGATGAAGCCGATCAGCATCGCGGCAACGATAATCGCCACTTTAAAGCCCGCCAGAATATATTCACCCAGCATTTCAAAGAAGCTCTGACCTTCGTGCAGATTTGCCATCTGCAGGTTCTCTTCACCTTCCTCAACACGGTATGGGTTGATCAGTGACAGCACGATAAAGGTACTGAACATATTCAGCACCAGAGCAGCAACCACATATTTTGGTTCCAGCATGGTCATATACGCGCCCACGATAGACATGGAAACGGTGGACATTGCTGTTGCGGCCATGGTGTACATACGGTTACGGGACATCTTGCCGAGAATATCTTTATACGCGATAAAGTTCTCTGACTGGCCCAGAATCAGGGAGCTGACGGCGTTGAATGATTCCAGCTTACCCATACCGTTAACTTTGGACAGTACGGTACCAATGGCGCGGATCACAATCGGCAGAACACGGATGTGTTGCAGAATACCAATCAGCGCAGAGATGAAGACGATTGGGCAAAGTACTTTCAGGAAGAAGAACGCCAGCCCTTCGTCGTTCATTTTACCGAAGACAAAGTTCGTCCCTTCGTTGGCGAATCCGAGCAGTTTTTCGAACATTTCGGAGAAGCCTTTTACGAAGCCAAGCCCCACGTTGGAGTTCAGGAAGAACCACGCGAGCAAAACTTCAATAACGAGAAGCTGAACAACAAAGCGAATGCGGATTTTTTTACGGTCATGGCTGACCAGCAACGCAAGCGCAGTAACGACAACGAGTGCCAGGACAAAGTGAAGGACGCGGTCCATATTTGCTCCAAATATGAGGCAGGTTTAATTTTCGTGCACATTCTATGTAACAACCGAAAAGAAAACGAGATCAAGGACACACTATAGTTACATCCTGTGACGAGTCTCAAAAATAGTGATCCACAATACATTTTTGTTATGTTAGGTAAATGAGTGAAAAGTTAAGTTTGTGTGCTAGTCTTCACAAAAGAGCGCGCGATTTCGGTTTCTGTTAGAGCGCCCCCGCTTACCCGCCTGTCTATCGTTCAAAGCTATCAGAGAAATCACTGCAACCGTTACAAATGATCTTGATAATCATTCTCATTTTGATAGCATTAAACATAGCAAAGGCTATATTTCAGAGGCAGAAATGACAAACAGTCGCGTAGAGGGTAGCAGTGGCAGAGCAGCGCGCAAGTTGCGGTTCGCATTAATGGGACCTGCGTTCATCGCTGCCATTGGCTATATCGATCCAGGCAATTTTGCGACCAATATTCAGGCCGGGGCCAGCTTTGGCTATAAGCTTCTGTGGGTGGTTGTCTGGGCTAACCTGATGGCTATGCTGATTCAGATGCTTTCCGCGAAACTGGGTATTGCCACCGGTAAAAACCTGGCGGAACAGATCCGTGATCATTACCCGCGCCCGGCGGTATGGTTGTACTGGATCCAGGCGGAAATCATTGCGATGGCAACCGATCTCGCCGAATTCATTGGTGCGGCAATTGGTTTCAAGCTGATCCTTGGCGTATCGCTGCTGCAGGGGGCGGTGCTTACCGGCATTGCCACCTTCCTTATTCTGATGCTGCAGCGTCGGGGGCAAAAACCGCTGGAAAAAGTCATCGGCGGCCTGCTGCTGTTTGTCGCTGCGGCCTATATTGTCGAACTGATTTTCTCGCAGCCTAACCTGGCGCAGCTCGGTAAAGGGATGGTTATCCCAAGCCTGCCAACCTCTGAAGCGGTGTTCCTCGCCGCCGGGGTGCTGGGGGCGACCATCATGCCGCATGTGATTTACCTTCACTCCTCGCTAACCCAGCACCTGCACGGGGGGACGCGCAAAGAACGCTATTCGGCAACCAAATGGGATGTGGCTATCGCCATGACGATTGCCGGTTTTGTGAATCTGGCGATGATGGCAACCGCTGCCGCTGCGTTCCACTTTAACGGTCACACCGGCATTGCCGATCTCGACCAGGCCTATCTGACGCTGGAGCCGTTACTGAGCCACGCGGCTGCGACCATATTTGGCTTAAGCCTGGTGGCGGCAGGTCTCTCCTCTACGGTGGTAGGAACACTGGCCGGGCAGGTGGTCATGCAGGGGTTCGTCCGCTTCCATATACCGCTGTGGGTACGTCGCACCGTCACAATGTTGCCGTCATTTGTGGTGATCCTGATGGGGCTGGATCCAACACGCATTCTGGTCATGAGCCAGGTGCTGCTGAGCTTCGGAATCGCACTTGCGCTGGTGCCGCTGCTGATCTTTACCAGCAACAAACATCTGATGGGCGAACTGGTTAACACCACGCTGGTGAAACGGACCGGATGGGTCATCGTGGTTGTGGTAGTGGCGCTGAACCTGTGGTTACTGATAGGCACGGCATTGGGGTTATAAAAGAAAAAGGAGCCGGGAGGCTCCTTTTTTAGATTAGTGACGACCGTGGCCGTGACCATGTCCACCGCGACCTTTACCGCCGCGATCCCAGCCGCCACGGCGGTCATCACGGTCGTTCCAGCCTTCGCGATAACCACGCTCGTAGGCGTTGTTTTTGTACCAGCCGCGGTGCAAACCATTATCATGTTTCCACCAGCGGTCGCCGCGCCACTCATAGTGACGGTGCCAGTAGTCACGGTCGCGCCAGTAGCCACCGTCCCAGTATCTGCCGTAGTCGTCACGATCGCCAATTTGTAATTTTACTGATGGCAACAGGGTGATTTCGCCAGCAGTGGCGACCAGCGGGGCCGAAGCCAGTAATACCGCTGCAAGAATCAGTGACCTGAACATACTCTTCTCCTTCACGATCGGGGCCTTAGGGGGCCTGTTAACGCAATTTTACGAGTTGGGAAAGCCTCGTTTCATCGCCTCAACTCCGAATTCAGACGTGATAGCACTTTTTGCTAAAACAGGATTTATTTTGAGCTATTCAGGATCCCGTCAATGGTGGCAAGCTCTTCCGCCGTGAAATGGCGGTTCTCCAGCATGCCCACTGCATCGTCTATTTGCCCGGTTTTACTGGCGCCAATCAGTACGGAAGTTACCGCCTCGTGGCGCAAAATCCAGGCCAGCGCCATCTGAGACAGCTTCTGTCCCCGGCTTTCTGCCAGCGCGTTCAGTCTTCTGACTTTTTCCAGTTTCTCCTGGGTTATCTGATCCGGGTTCAGGAACTTACTCCCGCTCGCGGCGCGGGAGTCCGCCGGAATGCCGTTCAGATAACGATCGGTCAGTTGACCACCCGCCAGCGGCGAGAATGGAATGCAGCCGACACCTTTTTCCTGCAAAACGTCCAGCAAGCCCGCTTCCGGCGCACGTTCAAACATTGAATATTTCGGCTGATGGATCAGACACGGCGTGCCGAGGTCATGGAGTATGTCGATAGCCTGCCGTGCAAGCTCGGCCGGGTAATTGGACAAACCGACATACAGGGCTTTCCCCTGACGCACCAGATGGTCAAGCGCTTTCATTGTCTCCTGCAGCGGCGTTTCCGGGTCAGGACGGTGGTGATAGAAGATATCAACATACTCCAGCCCCATACGTTTCAGACTTTGATTCAGGCTTGCGATGAGATATTTGCGCGATCCCCAGTCACCGTAAGGGCCGTCCCACATGGTATAGCCCGCTTTCGTCGAGATGATCAGCTCATCGCGCCACGGCAGAAAATCTTCCTGCAAAATGCGGCCGAAATTGCGCTCGGCGGAACCGGGAGGCGGACCATAGTTATTGGCAAGGTCGAAGTGTGTAATACCAAGATCAAACGCGCGCTGTAAAAGTTGACGGCTGTTTTCGATAAGCGTGGCGTCACCGAAGTTGTGCCAGAGCCCAAGAGAGACGGCGGGTAATTTAACGCCACTTTGCCCACAGCGACGATACAGCATTGTCTGATAACGGTTTTTATCTGGCTGATAGTGCATTCTCATGACCTCTGGCGCTAAAAAGTAAGAACAGTGTATGCGTTTACACTGATGTGAAAAAACAGAGCATAGCGCAGCCTTTTTTGTAAAGCATTCTTTCCATACTCTTCTTTTTGCCATTTCTGGACAGTCATCACGCTTATTTAATACTCAAAGTGAGGTCAACGTCAGAAGGACACCTGTTATGCGAACCCCGTACTGCGTCGCCGATTACCTGCTGGACCGTCTTACAGATTGTGGTGCCGATCATCTGTTTGGCGTGCCGGGCGACTATAACCTGCAGTTTCTCGATCATGTCATCGACAGCCCGGATATCTGTTGGGTGGGCTGTGCCAATGAGCTAAACGCATCTTATGCCGCTGACGGATATGCCCGATGTAAGGGCTTCGCCGCGCTGCTGACAACATTTGGCGTAGGGGAATTAAGTGCCATGAACGGCATGGCCGGCAGCTTTGCCGAGCATGTTCCGGTGTTACACATTGTGGGGGCACCGGGTACGGCCTCACAGCAAAAAGGGGAGCTGCTGCACCACACGCTGGGTGATGGTGAGTTCCGTCACTTTTACCATATGAGTGAACCGATCACGGTCGCGCAGGCGATCCTGACCGAACAAAACGCCTGCTACGAAATCGACAGAGTATTAACAACCATGCTGCGGGAGCGACGTCCAGGCTACCTGATGCTGCCAGCCGATGTGGCTAAAAAATCAGCCACGCCGCCTGTAAACGCTCTCACGTTTAAGACCGCGCATGCCGATCACGCCTGCCTGAAAGCGTTCCGAGACGCCGCCGAGAGCAGGCTGAAAACAAGCAAGCGTACCGCGCTGTTGGCCGATTTCCTGGTCATGCGCCACGGCATGAAACATGCCCTGCAGAAGTGGGTGAAAGAGGTGCCCATTGCCCACGCCACCATGCTGATGGGCAAGGGCATTTTTGACGAACGCCAGCCCGGTTTTTATGGCACGTACAGTGGTTCTGCAAGCGTCGGGGCGGTAAAAGAGGCCATCGAAGGGGCGGATACGGTACTGTGCATTGGCACGCGTTTTACCGATACCCTGACGGCGGGGTTTACCCATCAACTGACGCAGGCGCAAACGATAGAAGTGCAGCCACATGCCGCACGGGTGGGGGATGTCTGGTTTACCGGTATCCCTATGTCTGACGCGATCGAGACGCTGGTGGCTCTCTGCAAACAGTATGTCCACGATACCCTGGCGCCAGTCTCTCACAGCGGTATCGCCTTCCCGCAATCCGAGGGCTCGCTCACTCAGGAGAATTTCTGGAGCACCCTGCAAACCTTTATTCGCCCGGGTGACATTATTCTTGCCGACCAAGGGACGTCAGCCTTTGGTGCGATCGATTTGCGTCTGCCGGCAGATGTGAATTTTATCGTCCAGCCGCTGTGGGGCTCCATTGGCTACACCCTGGCCGCGGCGTATGGTGCCCAAACCGCCTGTCCAGACCGGCGCGTCATTGTGCTCACGGGGGATGGCGCCGCGCAGTTGACCATTCAGGAACTGGGCTCGATGCTGCGTGATAAACAGCACCCCATTATCCTGGTGCTCAACAATGAAGGGTACACCGTAGAGAGGGCCATTCACGGACCGGAACAGCGCTATAACGACATTGCCTTATGGAACTGGACGCAAATTCCGCAGGCACTGAGCCTGGATCCTCAGGCACAGTGCTGGCGGGTCAGTGAAGCGGAACAGCTGGCGGAGGTGCTCGAAAAAGTGGCACACCACGAGCGGCTATCACTGATTGAAGTGATGCTACCCAAAGCGGATATCCCGCCGCTGTTAGGGGCGATTACCAAAGCGCTGGAAGCGCGTAACAACGCCTGATCACTTGTCGTTACGCCAGGCCATCATCATCGGTTTGCCCGCCAGCAGGAGCCAGGCGGGCAACATCACGATGCAAAGTAACGGGATGAGAGTAGTATCCGGAACCACCACCGCGGCCATAAACAGGCTCAGCCAGGCATCACGCGTCACCACCAATACCAGCCCCAGAATAGAGCAAGAGACGGTTATCGCCGCCGGAACGGCATCCACATGTTCATGCAGCATCAGCCCCAACGCGACGCCAACAAAGACCGCCGGGAAGATCCGTCCGCCACGGAAACCGCACGCTGCCGCCACCACCAGCGCAGCCAGCTTTATGAGCGCAAACAGCAAATAATCGGACACGCTAAATACCTGACTGAAGGCCAGCTGTTGCATCTCATCCAGACCTTTAAACAGCGTTACCTTACCGCCGATGGCCCCTAAAATGCCGAGGATCAATCCGCCAACCCCGAGGATAAGCACCGGATGTTTGAGCTTATGCACCAGCCGGTGCAGACGCGGCAGACACCATACGGCGATCATCCCCAGCGCAATGGCAATAGCGACCACAACCGCACCGCTGAATATATCGGCTATCTGCATCTGGCCGTAGTGGGGAAGGGAGAGCGAGAAGTGTGGATTGAAAAACAGACTGGTGGTGAGCGCACCGGCCGCGGCGGCCATCAGTGGCGCAAAGAGTTTATCCCAGAGCGGCACGTCGTTATTGCTGGAAAGCGTCTGCGAGAAAATCAGCGCGGCCGCGACCGGCGTACCGAAGAGCGCGCCAATGGTGCCAGCCGATGCCAGAATCGTCCAGTCCAGGGCCCCGACGCGGGGTAAAATGCGTGAACCGAGATACACCGCCAGACCGATGTTGACCGCCATGATCGGGTGTTCCGGCCCCAGGCTAACGCCGCCCGCCAGACCGATAATCAACGCGATAATAAGTCCTGGCAGCGCTGCAGGTGCGACCGGAGCACCAATCAGCGGTTCCAGCGCCGGATCTGGCCCGGCGTGCCCTGGGCTAAAGCGGATCACCAGACCCACCGCAATCCCCGTCAGGGTCAGCATCATAATGATCCACGCCGGCGAATCAACGCTGATACCCACCTGAGCCGGAAGCGCAGTCCATAACATCGTTTGCAGCACCGAGGCGACTTTCATCACGACGATAAGCACCAGGCTTGAGACAATACCAATAATTAAGGCCGGGATTGCCAGCAACAGCATGGTTCTGGCTCGCGGGTGGAGCATGATAATTTCCTTGTACAAAAAGGTATTACGTTACTTTGCACAATCAGCATTGTGGCAATAGTGCAAAAGGTGCTGAAACGGTAAAGTTATTCTGTGACGAAGATCGATAATCCCGGGGCATTCACCTTCCGGTCGTTGTTGTTATCACGCCTTGAATTTACAGTGTTCCAAAGATTTATTCTGACTTTAGCGGAGCAGTAGAAGAATGACAAAGTATGCTTTGGTAGGAGATGTGGGCGGCACTAACGCGCGCCTGGCATTATGCGATGTAAGTAGCGGTGAAATTTCCCAGGCGAAAACCTATTCAGGGCTGGATTACCCCAGCCTTGAGGCCGTTGTACGCGTCTATCTGGAAGAGCACAAGGTCAGCGTTGAAGATGGCTGTATCGCGATTGCCTGCCCGATTACCGGCGACTGGGTCGCGATGACCAACCATACCTGGGCATTTTCCATTGCCGAGATGAAAAAGAACCTCGGCTTTGCACATCTGGAAATCATCAACGACTTTACTGCGGTGTCGATGGCCATCCCGATGCTGAAGCCAGAGCACCTGACTCAGTTTGGCGGTACTGCCCCGGTAGAAGGCAAGCCGATTGCCGTTTACGGTGCCGGTACAGGGCTGGGCGTTTCGCATCTGGTTCATGTTGATAAGCGCTGGGTGAGTCTGCCGGGTGAAGGTGGCCACGTGGACTTTGCACCGAACAGCGAAGAAGAGGGCATTATTCTGGAAGAGCTACGCGCTGAGATCGGCCACGTGTCGGCTGAGCGCGTGCTTTCCGGCCCGGGGCTGGTAAACCTGTATCGTGCCATTGTGAAGTCTGACGGCCGTCTGCCGGAAAATCTGCAGCCGAAAGACGTGACCGAGCGCGCACTGGCAGACAGCTGCATCGACTGCCGTCGCGCACTGTCGCTGTTCTGCGTGATCATGGGGCGTTTTGGTGGCAACCTGGCGCTTACGCTCGGCACCTTTGGTGGCGTTTACATTGCCGGTGGCATTGTGCCGCGCTTCCTGGAGTTCTTCAAAGCGTCAGGCTTCCGCGGCGGGTTTGAAGACAAAGGACGTTTTAAAAGCTACGTGCAGGACATTCCTGTTTACCTGATTGTGCACGACAACCCGGGTTTACTTGGCTCGGGCGCCCACCTGCGTCAGGTGCTCGGCCAGATCCTCTAAAACCCAGCCCCTCTCTTGCGGGAGAGGGGATTTACAGGTGCATTAACTGGCGGAACTCTTTGACCTTGCTGCGGCTCACTGGCACCTGAAAATCAAGATCCTTCAGGCGCAAAATGTAGGTATTGTTAAACCACGGCTCGATCTCGCGGATCTTGTTTAAATTCACACAAAACGAGCGGTGACAGCGGAAGAAATGCGCTGTCGGCAGCTTGCTGCAAAACTCGGTAATGTTCATCGCCATCACGTACGATTCCCGCCGGGTATAGACAAACGTCATCTTTTCATGGGCTTCGGCATAGTAGATATCGTTAACCGGCGTCACGATGATACGTTCATCCTTCACCAGGTTAATCGTGTCATTCTCACGTACTGCGGGGCTTGCGGTGACAGGGGCGTTCTGCTGTTGCCACGCGGCCTCCAGCTTTTGCAGCATGGTGACGATGCGCGACTCCTGGTAAGGCTTAAGGATATAGTCAAACGCCTCCAGCTCGAAGGCTTCAACTGCGTGCTCCTTCCAGGCGGTGACGAAGACAATAAACGGCTTATGGGCAAATTGATTGATGTTTTGCGCCAGTAATACGCCATCCAGCGACGGAATGTTGATATCAAGAAAAATGGCATCAACGCGGTTATGCTGCAAAAACTTCAGCACGTCCAGACCATCGTCAAACGTGCCCACGATCTCCATCTGACTGTGCGTTTTGATGAGCCAGCTCAGCTCCTGTTGAGCCAGAAACTCATCTTCTACAATGATCACTTTCACGGGTTACTCCGGCCTAAGGCAACAGGGATGTAGACGCATGAACGGGAGAGCGTTCATTCGGGATATAAAAGGCGATCTCGGTGCCCGGTTCAAGGCGCTGAATATGCAGCCCGTCGCCGTACAGCAGTTTGACCCGGTGGTGGACATTCAGCAGCCCAATCTTATTCCCCGGCATCTCGTTGGCCTCAACGCGCTCAATGACTTTAGGATCAATTCCGTGGCCGGTATCGCGCACGGCAATCCGCACGCGGTTGCCGCTTTCGGTCACGCTGATGGTCACCACCCCTTTCCCTTTACACGGCTGAATCCCGTGGACGATAGCGTTCTCAACCAGCGGCTGGATCAGCAGGCTTGGGATCACACAGTTGACCTCTTCATCAATATCGTAAATGACCGTGAGTTTGTCACCAAAGCGCGCCTGCTCAATCGCAATGTAATCCTTGATCTGATAAAGCTCTTTTTTAATGTCGATCTGCTCGTCATCTTTTAGCTCAATGTTGTAGCGCAGATAGCGTGACAGATTGAAAATCAGCTGACGTGCGGTATCCGGATTAAGTCGAATGGACGAGGAGATCGCATTCAGCGCGTTAAACAGAAAATGAGGATTAATTTTACTCTGCAGCGCGCGCAGCTCTGCCTTATTTGCCATCTCGCGCAGCTGTTCCGCGCGTGAGACCTCCAGCTGGGTAGAGATAATCTGCGACAGCCCGATGGCCATCTCCTGCAGGGAGGAGGTGATCTGGTGCGCGTGGCAGTAGTAAATTTTCAGGGTTCCCGTCACCACGCCTTTCTCCCACAGCGGGATCACCAGCATGGAGTGAATTTCTGGGGTTCTGTGGGCTTCATCATTGTTTTTAATGATGATTTTACCGTAATTGATCGCCTGCCTGGTGGTGGGGCTGATGGTGTCATCGCTGTCCTGATAGTTATGCTCACCTACGCCAACATAGGCCAGGACGTGGTCGATATTGGTAATAGCCACGGCATCGGCATGAATATCGCGACGGATGATATCGCAGACCTGACGTAAGGATTCGGCGTTAACATGGCGGAAGAGCGGCAGCGTTTTGTTGGCGATATCCAGCGCCAGCTTGGCCTGACGTGCGGCGCTGGCCTCTTTTTCCCCTTCAACGCTTTGCACCAGCAGCACGATAAAACCGATACAGACGCTGCCGAGGATCATCGGAATACCGATTTTAGAGACAATATCCAGCCCCAGCGCAATGGTGGGAGCCCAGACGACCACCAGAACCATGGTCAGCGTTTCGCACAGCATGCCCGCGATGATCCCGGCGCGCCAGTGCTGCTTTTTCGGTATTTTGCGGTTAATCCAGCCGGAAAGGACACCGGCGATGATGCTGGTGATAAAACACGGCACCGCCGTCACGCCGCCGATATCTATCAGGTAACGATGTGTCCCGGCGATGAGACCCGTAATAATGCCCACCCAGGGGCCAAACAAGATCCCACCGGACATCACGGCGATAACACGCACGTTGACCAGCGACCCTTCTACCGGCACCCCGGACCAGGTGCTGAACAGGGCGAACAGTGAAAAGATGGCGGTAACGGCCAGTAGCTCTTTTGCCGAGTGGGCGGACTTGTGCAAAAGCTCGCGGAACAGGCGAATACGAATGAGGAAAAACAGGCAAATCAGCATTAATGCCGCACGGTCAAAAACCGCCAGCAGCATATCGAATATTTCGTGCACGAGTCGACCAGCGAAAAGAGGAAAGCCCAATGATAAAAAACCTGACGCCTGTTGACCAGCTATCCGTCGGGTTTATCAAATGAGGAAAAACCATAATCTTCAAAGGGGATTGAGAGTGGCTTCCTGAAGATGCCAGTTTTTTTACTCCTGGAGAACGACAAGGTAACAGTTTTGATATCATCATGTTAAAGACTGGGTATTAAAATTGCACAATAAGCAGGAACGCTTCCGCTTTCGGTATCTGAAGGTTCCCGTTTTTAACGCGACATCTTTTTTTTTGCTTAACCCCTCGACAGCATGTTTTTTTTCAGGTTATTTTCTAAACACGCCACATAAGTGGCAGCGTCGCTCGGACGGTCCGGGCGCTAACGTTAATCTGAGGAATCTATGGCTGAATTCAGTCCTGAACGCCGTTTTACGCGTATCGATCGTCTCCCCCCTTATGTTTTCAATATCACTGCTGAACTGAAGATGGCTGCGCGTCGTCGCGGCGAAGATATTATCGATTTCAGTATGGGTAACCCTGACGGCCCAACGCCTGCGCATATTGTTGAGAAGCTCTGCACGGTCGCCCAGCGCCCGGATACGCACGGTTACTCCACCTCTCGCGGCATTCCTCGATTACGTCGTGCGATCTCTCGCTGGTATCAGGATCGCTATCAGGTTGATATCGATCCGGAAAGTGAAGCCATTGTCACCATTGGCTCGAAAGAGGGGCTGGCGCACCTGATGCTGGCTACGCTGGATCATGGTGATACGGTGCTGGTGCCTAATCCAAGCTACCCCATCCATATTTACGGCGCGGTGATTGCCGGCGCGCAGGTTCGCTCTGTGCCGCTGGTGGAAGGGGTCGATTTCTTTAACGAGCTGGAACGTGCGATTCGTGAAAGCTATCCGAAACCGAAGATGATGATCCTCGGCTTCCCGTCTAACCCTACGGCGCAGTGTGTAGAACTCGACTTCTTTGAGAAAGTCGTCGCACTGGCGAAGCGTTACGATGTGCTGGTGGTACACGACTTAGCCTACGCCGATATTGTGTACGACGGCTGGAAAGCGCCTTCCATTATGCAGGTTCCGGGCGCACGTGATGTGGCGGTGGAGTTCTTTACCCTGTCGAAAAGCTACAACATGGCGGGGTGGCGTATTGGCTTTATGGTGGGTAATAAAACGCTGGTGAGTGCACTGGCGCGTATTAAGAGTTACCACGATTACGGCACCTTTACCCCACTGCAGGTGGCCGCTATCGCCGCGCTGGAAGGCGATCAGCAGTGTGTTCATGATATTGCCGCCCAGTATAAACGCCGTCGCGATGTGCTGGTGAAAGGGCTGCATGAGGCTGGCTGGATGGTGGACATGCCGAAAGCGTCAATGTATGTCTGGGCAAAAATCCCTGAGCCTTACGCGGCGATGGGGTCACTGGAGTTTGCCAAAAAGCTGTTGCAGGACGCGAAAGTCTGCGTCTCGCCGGGTATTGGCTTCGGTGATTATGGCGATACCCATGTACGGTTCGCGCTGATTGAAAACAGCGACCGTATTCGTCAGGCGGTGAGGGGCATTAAGAGTATGTTCCGCGCCGACGGGCTTCTCGCATCAAAGAGTGCCGTTGAACAGCACGAATCTTAATGACATAAAAAAACAGGAGCCAACGGCTCCTGTTTTTTTGACTGCATGTTCTTCGCTAGATCATCAGGGCGAAGGTTCCGGCCCACACTAAAACAATCACCGAAATGCCCATAAAGAAATATTTCACGTTTCATCGCTCCGCGTATCTTCTGGTACGCACTTAAAAACAGAGTCCACCTGATTATAGAGAACTGACATTTGCCTGAGACGGAAATGAGAATTATCCCGTTACGATGCAAACTCCAGCTCAGAATTCTGTGCTTTCCTGTTGCCAGACGGCGCTAATGTACGCCTAAAAATGAGGGGTGACAAGAGGCATTTTTTTAAATACTTTCCGTAACTTACGGGTGTCGTGGAACGGCGACAGTTTGATTTCAGAGCGCAATAAATCCACGTTGAGCGACGGCAAGAAAAGACAATTACTCAGGGTGATTACAGGTGATTGAAAAGGTTAGTTTCTTAGCGAAACTAACCTTTCTCCACATTAAATATAGAGAGACGCTTCGCCATGCGGCCGCGTTTTGAAACGGCGATGCATCCACAGATACTGCTCCGGCGCGCGCATAATTTCGGTCTCGATAACTTTATTGATGAACGCTGCGGCTTCGCATTCATTTTCCGGATAGTTTGCCATCTCCGGTGAGATGTGCAGACGATAGCCAGATTTATCAACCTTTCTCACCATTGTCACGGTCAGCATTGCGGCGCCTGACAGACGCGAAATCACGAACGTGCCGTTGGTGGTGGCAACACTTTTAACCGCAAAGAAGGGCGCAAAACTGCTGCCTTTACGTCCGTAGTCCTGATCGGGTGCAAACCAGACGGCTTCGCCTTTCTTCAGGGCGCCGACCATACCGCGCAGATTGTTACGGCTGATCATCGCCTTATTGGAACGCATGCGACCACGGGTTTGTACCCACTCCATCAGCGGACTGTTGTGCGGGCGGTAGGTGGCCATCATCGGCTGACAAAGCCCCATTACTCGGCCGCCCAGCTCCAGCGACATAAAGTGGACACCAACCACCATCACGCCACGGTTTTGCATTTGCGCGCGTTTCAGGTTTTCGAGACCTTCCACGTCAAACCATTTGCGGACGCGCTCATCAGGCCAGAACCAGGCCATGCCGGTTTCAAGCAACGCCATGCCGATAGATTTAAAGTTCTCGGCAATCAGTGTTTCGCGCTGCTGCGCATTATACTGGGGAAAGCACAGTTCGAGATTTTTACGGGCAATAGATTCACGACGTTTGAGGAAGTGGCGGGATGCGCTGCCGAGCCTGGAGCCCAGTACGCGGATCACAGGATAAGGAAGTTGAACCAGAAGCCAGAGTACGCCAAGACCAAACCATGTAAACCAGTAACGCGGGTGTAAAAACGCACGTTTGAAGTGGGATTGAGACAAAATAGTGAACCTATGTAAAGCCTTTGAAAGTAACGCATAAAGCGATACCACGTGCCAATTAGACCGTTGGACAAGGTCATGGTTGCAGGCTTTACCGATCTTTACGGCGTTGCCTGACCACTGCTGACGTTGGGTGGGCGGCGTAATGTAGCACCGTTATACGATATGTGCTATTACTCGTTTTTGATTAAAAAAGCGGCACCTGGAAAGGGTGTTGATTTTGTTGCTGTTGTTGATTATCACGCATGCCAGACGGTGAATCCGGGCGCTTAATTCCCGTCGGACAAGCTAACGATCTCCCCTGGAGGGTGTAAATGGAAACCTATTTACAAACCGTAAGGGATGAGTGGATTCAGTTAATCAATGAAACGGATCCCCTCGTTCATCAACTTACTGCGCAACTGGCCAGCGATCATGCTTCTGGTCTGATTACGGAGTTTTATCGTGTGGTCCTGGCCGACCCTCATGCAGCGGAGTTTCTGACCACTGAGCAGGTTGAAAGGCAGCTGCAGGAAGCGCTGCGCCGTTGGCTTGTTGATGTTCTCTCATGCCGGGTTGAACAGGTTGATGAACAGATGCGGGCTCAGCAGCGCGCCGCCGATGTTCACGCCCGAATAGGTATATCAGTCGACCTGGTTGAGATGGGTTTTCGGATCCTGAAAAAGCTGTTGTTACCCCTTATTAATGCCACACCACACCCTTCTGAGACCAAGTTAAGCATCTATCACTACGCCATTAACAGCATTGATCTGGCAATGGAGGTGATGTCGCGCGCGTATGTCTTCAGCGAGAACAATGCGGCAAAAGAGGACGAGAACTATCGAATCTTCTCGCTGATGGAAAATGCGGAAGTCGAGAAGGAACGGCAGACCGCCGCATTACTGACGTGGGAACTGTCGCTGCTTTATAAAGTGATGCTGGACTCCAGCATCGACAATAGCCGGCCGCTCGGGCAGTCCGACTTTGGGCTGTGGTTCAGTCATAAGGGACGTCACTACTTCAGTGGTATTGCCGAAGCAGGGCATATCTCTCGTCTTATCCAGGAGTTCGACGCGGCTTTTCATGACGTTCGTCAGACAGACGATGCCCTTCACGACAGACTGCGGCAGGTGCAATTTTTGCGGCTGACGCGAACGACCTTCTCGCAAATCGTGACCCTGCTGCATGAGCTGTTTGATGAGGTAGCCCGGCACGAGGTGGGCGTGGATGTGCTCACGCGTCTGCTCAACCGTCGCTTCCTGCCAACCATTTTTAAACGTGAAATTACCCAGGCAAGTCGTTCTGGTACGCCGCTGTCGGTGTTGCTTATTGATGTCGATAAGTTCAAGCAAATCAACGATACCTGGGGGCACAACACGGGAGATGAAATATTAAGAAAGGTTGCCGGGGCATTTTATGACAACGTTCGCACCTGTGACTATGTCTTCCGCTACGGCGGAGATGAGTTTTTGATTGTGCTAACGGAAATCACCGAAGCCGATACCCTGCGCATTGCCGAGCGGATCCGCCGACGCGTGGAAAAAATTAAGGTTCATTCCCCGACAGGCGAGCCAATACCGTTGTCGCTTTCGATTGGGGCGGCCATGTTTAATGGTCATCCTGACTACGAACGTCTGATTCAGGCTGCGGATGAGGCGTTGTATGGGGCAAAACGACGGGGGCGAAACTGCGTGGAGTTATGGAAAGCGCAGTGATGTTTACTATCAAAGTGTCCCCTGCAGGAATCGAACCTGCAACTAGCCCTTAGGAGGGGCTCGTTATATCCATTTAACTAAGGGGACGAGGCGGCACGAGTATACCGTTATTTACACTTTGCGTTAAGCGCATTGCCGCCCGACTGCTCAAAGAGTCACCATTCAGGCCGATTTATTTGCCGACTTTTCATCATTTTCCTGCGCTTTCAGCTCGGCTTTACGCTTATTAGACATGTCATTACGGATCTGGGCATGACTCAACAGCGCAAAAATAAAGGTTCCGCCGCAGATGTTGCCCGCAAGCGTAGGCAGTGCGAATGGCCAGAAGAAATCGCTCCAGTGAAGCGTGCCGTTAAACACCAGATAGAGGATTTCTACAGTACCTACCACGATATGGGTGGTGTCGGCCAGCGCAATCAGCCACGTCATTAATATGATTACCACAATTTTGGCGCTGCCTGCGGAAGGGAACATCCAGACCATTGTCGCGATAATCCAGCCAGAGATAATGGCGTTAGAGAACATCTCCACGGGCGTGTTTTTCATCACATCCATACCGATTTTCACAAACGCATCCCGGGTGGGGTCATCAAATATCGGCATATATTCAAACGCCCAGGCGGCGATACCCGTGCCGATGAGGTTGCCCAGCAGGACCACGCTCCACAGACGCATCAGTAAGCCAAAGTTACCCAGAGTCGGGTTTTGCATGACAGGCAGAACGGCGGTGACCGTGTTTTCAGTAAAAAGCTGCTGGCGGGCCATAATGACGATGATAAAGCCGAAGGTGTAGCCCAGATTCTCCAGCAAAAAGCCACCGGGTACACCTTCAAGCTGCACATGGAAAATGCCCTTCGCAAGTAGCGATGCCCCCATTGAGAGGCCGGCCGCGATAGCGGACCACAGCAGGGCCATGGCATCGCGCTCCATCTCCTTTTCCCCATCCTGACGGATATGTTCATGGATCGCCATCGCGCGGGAGGGAAGGCGATCTTCATCAATCTCTATCTTTTCACCGCGCTCTTTTTCCTCGCTCTCAATTTCAAGTTCTTCATTGCTCTCGCCAATTTTCTCTTCGCCCACGTCTTTCATAACCGCTCCAGTTGGGTGTTCTTTCTTTTAAGCGTAGCGGCTTTTAACAAAATGCCCGTGGGGATGCTCTTAAAGTGAGGGTAATGGCAACAAAGGTGAGACATCTCATTCAAAGCCATTATAAAATTGCCAGCGAAACGAATTCTAAAAGCCAGGCTATGCTGAGATCAGAGTGACGGTGGTTACTGCCCGTAATTGTGCTCATAGACATCGGTAAACGTGCTGATACAATCACTTGCACGTTTACAGACGGAGCATCAAATGCTCCGTTACGGATGGCAATCAACGATAGCCATACTGAACAGGGAGAATTTTATGAAACTTCGGCTGTCGGCGCTTGCGCTGGGCGCGACGATGCTTGTGGGCTGCGCCAGCTCCGGGGAGCAAACGGGACGCTCCGATCCTCTCGAAGGATTTAACCGCTCAATGTATAGCTTCAACTATAACGTGCTGGATCCGTATGTGGTTCGCCCGGTGGCGGTTGCATGGCGTGATTATGTTCCCCAGCCTGCGCGTAACGGGTTGAGCAATTTCACCAGTAACCTTGAAGAGCCAGCGGTGATGGTCAACTACTTCCTGCAAGGCGATCCGTATCAGGGGATGGTGCACTTTACTCGCTTCTTCCTGAACTCCCTGCTGGGGATGGGGGGCTTTATCGATGTCGCCGGCATGGCGAACCCGAAACTGCAGCGTGAACAGCCGCACCGCTTCGGGAGTACGCTGGGTCATTATGGCGTCGGTTACGGCCCGTACGTTCATCTGCCGTTCTATGGCAGCTTTACCGTGCGTGATGATGGCGGTGATATGGTGGATACGCTGTATCCGGTTCTTTCGTGGCTGACCTGGCCGCTGTCGATTGGTAAATGGACGGTAGAAGGAATTGAAACACGTGCGCAACTGCTCGATTCCGACGGTCTGCTGCGTCAGTCTTCCGATCCATATATCATGGTGCGTGAAGCTTACTTCCAGAATCATGACTTTATTGCCAATGGTGGCAAGCTGAAGCCGGAAGAGAATCCAAACGCGAAGGCAATCGAGAACGAATTAAAAGATATCGATTCGGAATAAATAAAAAAGGTGAGCGATGCTCACCTTTTTTGATCCCTGCGCGAATTAGAACGCGTAGTTGAAGTTCAGGCCATACAGCCAGGCTTTACCTTCGGAAGAGAACTCATACGGACCTTCCTTGAAGCTGACTTTTTGACCGTGCATATACGAAACACCCGCATCGACAGAGGCATCTTTGTTGAATGCATAGGTCGCACCGGCGCTCAGCCAGAAGCGGTCCTGATCCGGAATGGAGATAGAACGTTTGTCAGCCGGAACCGGGCTATCATCGAAGGCAATACCGGTACGGAACGTCCAGTTGTCATCCATATAGTAGGTGGTACCCAGTGCGATGCGGTAGGCATCACGGAAGCTTTCATCTTTATAGAACAGCGTGTCGCCTTTGCTGTTGGTCGCTTTCAGCTCCTGGAACTGGCTCCAGCTGGTGTAGGTCAGGCTATAGTGAATCGCCCACTGTGGTGCCACGCGGTTATAACCGGACAATTCCCACATTTCCGGTAAGTGCAGACTCAGAGAACCGCCAGTGGTACGGCCATCGGTGCCCATTGGCAGGCCGAAGGTGCCGAGGATCTGGTTATAAGCAGAAGGCAGGCTGCTCTTGTAGTCGCCGTCAAAGTCGATTTTCACTTCGGAACGGTAGGTGAAACCGTAACGGTTGTTTTTATCGAGTTCATAAAGGATACCGGCGTTCCAGCCAAAGCCCCACTCGTCACCCTTCAGATAGGCGATCTGGGTGTCTGCCGGGATCCCTGCAACCTGTTGTGCCAGAGGCGGCGGCAGTGCGCCGGAGCCCGCAACGATTTTGCCGAGATCGCCCGCGTAACGTTCGATTTTCGCTTTAGCATAAACGGCATCAAAGCCAACGCCGAAGCTCCAGTTACTGTTCAGACGGTAAGCACCGCTCAGGTTCAGGTTCAGAGTCTCAAGGTCGGTTTTACCGCCATAGGCTCCTGCTGCGTAGTCGTTATTAAACTCGGTCGCTAAACCATAGTTAGAGGTTACGGATGCACCCCAGCCAAACTGGTCGTTGATTGGCGCGACGAAGTGCAGGTTTGGCACCCATGCCGTTGGTGCGATGTTATCGGAATTCAGGCTGGCTCCGCTCGGGGAACGGCCCGTAATATCCACACCCGGATCAACAAAGATGGCGCCCGCTGAGAACGTTGGGCGATCAAACATCATGATCAGCGCAGGGTTACGACTGGCGTTTCCTGCATCATCAGCAATTGCACCTTCCCCGGAATACGCACGGCCAAGGCCAGAGGAAGAAAATTCGTTTAACTGGAAGCCCGCTGACCAGGCGGACGTAGAGACGATTGCCACTGCGACTGCCAGCGCAGTCTTGTTGAACAGGGTTTTCTGGCTCATGACCATAACCTCATTGAGTTATTTTTATTCAATAATTGTTACATACCGTAACAGGAGCGCGAAGTGTAGGGTCTGAGGTATGACATACAAATCAGACCAGTGGCCAGAGTATAGGTCTGACCAGCTAGAATGTTGCAAGTTTGTTTATTAATATTTTCAAACATGTTTCTTGAAACGAGATCTGGTTGGCAAAAATGTGACCATCACGACTCACCCAAAAGGGCGAATTTTGTTTTAGATCATTTTTTAGTGTGATATTGGTCACTTATCCCGTTTTGCGCCATTAACGGCTGGAGAGCGTCTGCATCGGGGCGTAAAATATCAGCATCGTGTTTGTCTCGCGTCCTGCGCGAATACAGAGGAAATTGAGATATGAGTAAATGCAGTGCTGATGAAACCCCGGTTTGCTGCTGTATGGATGTTGGTACCATCATGGACAACTCCGATTGCACCGCCTCTTACAGCCGCGTGTTCACCAACCGTGCCGAAGCGGAAGAAACCCTGGCGGCGCTGAGCAAGCGCGCGCGCGACGTAGAATCCGATCCGTGTGAAATCAAGTCCACCTACACGGAAGTGGACGGCGGCGTGAAGCTGGATATCGACTTTATCTTCGCCTGCGAAGCTGAAACGCTGATTTTCCAACTCGGTCTGCGTTAATCTCCGCGGCCTGATGCCCTCTCCTACGGGTGAGGGTGCAAACACTCAAAACGGTAACCTCTGGGTTACCGTTTTGTTTTTACCTCGGGGCATTTTCTTTTTTCTTCTCTGTGTTTTAGTTCGCATTTTTTCGTTTCCCCAATTGGCTGAATGTAAAAAAATGGTTAAGACTATTTATCAGGTCAGACCACTTTATGTTTGCAAAAAATTTTTACAGGGGAATGTTATGAGTCAGGCATTACCGCTTATCACCCGACAAGGTGACCGCATTGCCATTGTCAGTGGATTGCGTACGCCGTTTGCGCGTCAGGCGACAGCGTTTCACGGCATACCGGCCGTCGATCTGGGGAAAATGGTGGTGGGGGAGATGCTGGCTCGCAGCGAAATACCGCCTGACGTCATTGAGCAGCTGGTTTTTGGCCAGGTTGTTCAGATGCCAGAAGCCCCGAACATTGCACGAGAAATTGTCCTTGGCACCGGAATGAACGTGCATACGGATGCTTACAGCGTCAGCCGTGCGTGTGCAACCAGCTTTCAGGCGGTGGCAAACGTGGCCGAAAGCCTGATGGCGGGCACCATCCGCGCCGGGATCGCCGGCGGGGCAGACTCGTCCTCCGTGCTGCCGATAGGGGTCAGTAAAAAGCTGGCCCGCATTCTGGTGGATGCAAATAAAGCGCGCACCGCCGGGCAAAAACTCAAGCTCTTCTCGCGTTTACGCCTTCGTGACCTGATGCCTGTTCCACCTGCGGTGGCTGAATACTCCACCGGCCTGCGCATGGGCGACACCGCCGAGCAGATGGCCAAAACCTACGGCATTACCCGGGAGCAGCAGGATGCGCTGGCTCACCGTTCCCATCAGTTGGCGGCGAAAGCCTGGTCGGAAGGCAAGCTGAACGACGAGGTGATGACCGCGTATATCCCGCCTTACCGCGAACCGCTGGTGGAAGATAACAACATTCGTGGCACCTCGACGCTGGCGGACTACGCCAGACTGCGTCCGGCATTCGACCGCAAACACGGCACCGTTACGGCCGCCAACAGTACTCCGCTGACGGATGGTGCTGCCGCGGTGATCCTGATGACCGAATCGCGAGCCAAAGAGCTGGGCCTTACTCCGCTCGGTTATCTGCGCAGCTACGCGTTCACGGCGATCGACGTCTGGCAGGACATGCTGTTAGGCCCGGCCTGGTCCACGCCCCTGGCGCTGGATCGTGCAGGGTTGACCCTCGCTGATTTAACGCTGATTGATATGCACGAGGCCTTTGCCGCACAAACCCTGGCCAACGTTCAGCTACTGGCCAGCGAACGTTTTGCTCGCGATGTGCTTGGCCGCGCCCATGCCACTGGAGAAGTGGATCAAAGCAAATTTAACGTACTGGGCGGCTCTATCGCCTACGGTCATCCGTTTGCGGCGACGGGGGCGAGGATGATCACCCAAACATTACATGAGTTACGTCGCCGTGGCGGCGGTTTTGGCCTCGTCACCGCCTGCGCGGCGGGCGGTCTTGGGGCAGCAATGGTTCTGGAGGCTGAATAATGGCAATGGCATCTGCATTTAATCTGACGGTTCGCCTCGATAACGTGGCTGTGATTACCATTGATGTCCCCGACGAAAAGATGAATACCCTGAAGGCGGAATTTGGCGTTCAGGTGCGCGAGATGTTAAAGCAGATCCGCGAGAACAAAGCGATTCGCGGCCTGGTGTTTATCTCGGCAAAGCCAGACAACTTTATTGCCGGGGCCGATATCAACATGATCGCCCGGGCGCAAAGCGCGCAGGAGGCGGAAGATCTGGCGCGTCAGGGGCAGCAGGTGATGGCGGAGATCCATTCGCTGCCGATCCCGGCGATCGCCGCGATCCACGGCGCATGCCTGGGCGGTGGGCTGGAGCTGGCGCTGGCCTGTCACAGTCGTATTTGTACTGACGACGCGAAAACCGTTCTTGGGTTGCCGGAAGTACAGCTTGGGCTGCTTCCCGGCTCCGGTGGAACGCAGCGTCTGCCGCGGCTGGTTGGCGTTAGTACAGCGCTGGAGATGATCTTAACCGGCAAACAGCTGCGCGCCCGTCAGGCGCTGAAAGCGGGGCTGGTTGATGACGTCGTTCCGCATTCCATTTTGCTGGAAGCCGCCGTAGAGCTGGCGCTGAAGGGACGTCAGGCAAGACGTGTTCTGCCGGTACGTGAGCGCGTCCTGGCCGGGCCGCTGGGGCGGGCGCTGCTGTTTAGCATGGTGGGCAAGAAAACCGAACAAAAGACCAAAGGCAACTATCCGGCGGCGAAGCGCATTCTTGAGGTGATTGAAACCGGGTTGTCGCAGGGCAGCAGCAGCGGTTATGCCGCGGAGGCAAAAGCCTTTGGTGAACTGGCGATGACGCCGCAATCGCAGGCGTTGCGCAGCATCTTCTTTGCCAGCACTGACGTTAAAAAAGATCCGGGTAGTGACGCTGAACCTGCGCCGCTCAACGCCGTTGGCGTTCTCGGGGGCGGACTGATGGGCGGCGGCATTGCGTTTGTCACAGCCAGCAAAGCCAAATTGCCCGTACGTATCAAAGACATCAACCCGAAAGGGATCAACCACGCACTGCAGTACAGCTGGCAGAACCTTGATCGGAAGGTTAAACGCCGCCATATCAAGGCAAGCGAGCGGGATAAAATCGTGGCCATGATCAGCGGCACTACGGACTACCGTGGTTTTGCCCATCGCGATCTGGTCATTGAAGCGGTGTTTGAAGACCTGGCGCTTAAGCAGCAGATGGTTGCGGACGTTGAGCAACATTGTGCGCCGCACACGATTTTCGCCTCGAACACCTCTTCATTACCGATCGGTGATATCGCAGCGAAAGCCGCGCGTCCTGAGCAGGTGATTGGCCTGCACTTTTTTAGTCCGGTTGAAAAAATGCCGCTGGTTGAAGTTATTCCACACGCGTCAACCAGCCCGCAGACTGTCGCTACGGTAGTGAAACTGGCGAAAAAGCAGGGCAAAACCCCGATCGTCGTGGCAGATAAAGCGGGTTTCTACGTCAACCGAATTCTGGCGCCGTATATCAACGAAGCGATGCGCCTGCTGGTGGAAGGGGAGAAGATCGAACACGTCGACGAGGCGCTGGTCAAGTTTGGTTTCCCCGTTGGCCCAATCCAACTTTTGGATGAGGTAGGAATAGACACTGGCACTAAAATTATACCTGTGCTGGAGGCCGCATATGGCGAGCGTTTTAGCCCGCCTGCAAACATTGTTTCTGCAATTTTGAAGGACGATCGCAAAGGCAGAAAAAATGAACGCGGTTTCTATCTTTACGGTGCAAAAGGGCGTAAAAGCAAGAAACAGGTCGACCCTTCGGTCTATGGGCTTATCCCAACAACCGGACAGGCGAAACTGTCTGCCGTTCAGTGTGCTGAACGCTGTGTGATGATGATGCTTAATGAAGCCGCACGCTGTTTTGGCGAGCAGGTGATTAAAAGCGCACGCGATGGCGATATTGGCGCCGTATTTGGTATTGGTTTCCCGCCGTTCCTTGGCGGCCCGTTCCGTTACATGGACACCCTCGGAGCGGGTGAAGTGGTTGCGATTCTGCAACGTCTTGCCACGCAGTATGGTCCCCGGTTTACACCCTGTGACGAATTATTGCAAATGGCGGAACGGGGCCAGACATTTTGGCCAGCAAGGGAAACTGTCCTCGTAAGTTGAGGTCAAAGAAGGGTAAATCCGGCGGTGAATGAATCTGATTTGGCGATTTTGTAAACAGAGATTGACTATACTTACGCCATTGAGGTAAAAAACAGCGTTTCATTCACCGAATGGATCAGGCACAATGCCCGGCCATCGGGTTTTCTACCTCAAGCATTAATCGCGGGTAGTTAACGCCGGTGATTCTGGTTAACAAAAGCGGTGCAATATGCAAGTTTTTATCATGCGTCACGGCGACGCGGCACTCGATGCCGCCAGTGACTCAGTACGTCCTTTAACCGTCTGCGGCTGCGACGAATCTCGTCAGATGGCGAACTGGCTTAAAGGTCAAAAAGTGGACATTGAACGCGTTCTGGTGAGTCCGTTCCTGCGTGCTGAACAGACGCTGGATGTGGTAGGGGAGTGTATGAACCTGCCGACCAGCGTCGATGTTCTCCCTGAACTCACGCCGTGTGGTGATGTCGGCCTTGTCAGTGCCTACCTACAGGCGCTGTGCAATGAAGGTGTCGCTTCTGCACTGGTCATTTCCCACCTGCCACTGGTTGGCTATCTGGTATCTGAACTGTGCCCGGGCGAGACGCCACCGATGTTTACAACCTCCGCCATTGCCAACGTCACCCTCGACGAAACCGGCAAAGGGGTCTTCAACTGGCAAATGAGTCCATGCAATCTCCGGATGGCGAAAGCAATCTGAGGTGACGTGCGATAAGGCGGGAGCCACTATGCCTCCCGCCATGTTTTCAGGGCAGTTCTGGCGGTTGCCACTCTTCAACTTCAATCAACACCAGCAAGGCGGCATCTCCGCCGTACTCTTTGGGCGCCTGATGAAACGCCATCACGTGTGGATGCTGAGCCAGCCACAGCGGCGTTTGTTGCTTAAGAACATGTTTACCGTGGCCGTGCATCACGCAGGCACAAAACACATGTTCGCGGCGACAGGCGGCAATCAACGCCCCCAGCTCCTGTTTCGCCTGCATCTGCGTCAAACCATGCAAATCGAGAAACAGCTCGGGTGAATAATCTCCCCGGCGTAATTTTTTCAGCTCAAAGTGGCTGACATCTTCGCGAACGTACTTGACCGCACCCTGCGTGTTAAGCAGCGGCTGAAACTCATCGGAAAAATAGTGGCTATTATCCGCCTGCTCCTGCAATAACCTTTTGACCGGTACTTCGCTGACTTTTTTGCGCATCGGCCGGTGGACAATGGTGTCCTGCTTGATTTGACGCGTCCCGGTCATGAGCTGACGGAAGAGCGCCTGATCCTCCTCGCTGAGCGATGTTTTCTTTTTCATTCGTCGTTCTCATCTCGTATTTCCGATAGTGTACCCGACTAAACGCATTTTTTAACCTCAAGCGGTATGCGTCATTGCTGATTTATCGCCGTCTTCATGGCAAACTAGCCGCCGAAAATTATGCGAGCATGCCCTGGAGGAAAGAGTGGATAAAATTTTTGTCGATGAAGCAGTAAACGAGCTGCATACCATACAGGACATGTTGCGCTGGTCGGTTAGCCGCTTCAGCGCCGCCAATATCTGGTACGGACACGGCACGGATAACCCGTGGGATGAAGCTGTTCAACTGGTGCTGCCTTCTCTCTACCTGCCGCTCGATATTCCGGAAGACATGCGCACCGCGCGTCTGACCTCCAGCGAAAAGCACCGCATCGTTGAGCGTGTGATCCGCCGCGTGAACGAGCGTATTCCGGTAGCCTATCTGACCAACAAAGCCTGGTTCTGCGGTCACGAATTCTATGTAGATGAACGCGTGCTGGTGCCGCGCTCGCCGATTGGTGAGCTGATCAACAACCACTTCGAAGGGCTGATTAACCGTCAACCACAGCACATTCTGGATATGTGTACCGGCAGCGGCTGCATTGCCATTGCCTGCGCTTATGCCTTCCCGGAAGCGGAAGTGGACGCGGTGGACATCTCCACCGACGCACTGGCGGTAACCGAGCACAACATTGAAGAACACGGGCTGATCCACCATGTTACGCCTATCCGCTCTGATCTGTTCCGTGACCTGCCGACGCTGCAGTACGATCTGATCGTAACCAACCCGCCGTACGTGGATGCGGAAGATATGTCCGATCTGCCGAACGAATATCGTCACGAGCCAGAATTGGGCCTGGCATCGGGTTCTGACGGCCTGAAGCTGACCCGCCGCATTCTGGCCTGCGCACCGGATTATCTGACCGACGACGGCGTTCTGATTTGTGAAGTGGGCAACAGCATGGTACATCTGATAGAGCAGTACCCGGATGTGCCGTTCACCTGGCTTGAGTTCGACAACGGCGGTGACGGCGTCTTTATGCTGACCAAAGCGCAGCTGCTCGACGCGCGCGAACATTTCAGCATCTACAAAGATTAATCCAGCGGGCTTCGGCCCGTTTCACAACGCTCACACACAAATAACGACATCGGAGCCGTGATGGCAGGAAACAGTATTGGACAAATATTCCGCGTGACCACCTTTGGTGAGTCGCACGGGCTGGCACTGGGCTGTATTGTTGACGGCGTACCGCCAGGCATCGAACTCACCGAAGCCGATTTACAGCACGACCTTGACCGTCGTCGTCCGGGCACCTCTCGCTACACCACGCAGCGTCGCGAGCCGGACCAGGTCAAAATTCTCTCAGGTGTTTTTGAAGGCCGCACCACCGGGACCAGTATTGGTCTGCTGATTGAAAACACCGACCAACGTTCTCAGGACTACGGTGCCATCAAGGATGTGTTCCGTCCAGGCCACGCTGACTACACCTACGAACAAAAGTACGGTTTTCGCGACTATCGCGGCGGTGGACGCTCCTCCGCGCGTGAAACTGCGATGCGCGTCGCCGCAGGGGCAATTGCCAAGAAATACCTGCAGCAGAAATTTGGCATCGTGATCCGCGGTTGCCTGACCCAGATGGGTGACATTCCGCTGGCCATTAAAGACTGGGAGCAGGTTGAACAAAACCCGTTCTTCTGTGCTGATGTCGAGAAGCTGGAGGCGCTGGACGAGCTGATGCGTGGCCTGAAAAAAGAGGGCGACTCTATAGGTGCAAAAGTGACCGTGGTGGCTGACGGCGTACCGCCAGGCTGGGGTGAGCCTGTATTTGACCGTCTGGACGCGGACATTGCCCACGCGCTGATGAGCATCAATGCGGTGAAGGGCGTCGAAATTGGCGACGGTTTTGACGTGGTTCAGCTTCGCGGCAGCCAGAACCGTGACGAAATTACAAAAGAGGGCTTCCAGAGCAACCATGCGGGTGGCATTCTTGGCGGCATCAGCAGCGGGCAGCAGATTATTGCCAATATCGCGCTGAAGCCAACGTCCAGTATTACCGTGCCGGGCCACACGATTAACCGCTCTGGTGAAGAAGTTGAGATGATCACCAAAGGACGTCACGATCCGTGTGTCGGGATCCGCGCGGTGCCAATCGCAGAAGCCATGCTGGCAATCGTTTTGATGGATCACTTCCTGCGCCAGCGTGCGCAGAATGCGGATGTGACGACCACCATTCCACGCTGGTAACTATGAAAAAAACCGCAATTGCTCTGCTGGCGCTACTCGCCAGTGGGGCCAGTCTGGCCGCCACGCCATGGCAAAAAATCACTCACCCGGTGGCGGGAAGCGCGCAGTCGATTGGTGCGTTCTCCAATGGCTGTATCGTTGGTGCGCAGGAACTTCCTCTGCAGTCGGATACTTATCAGGTGATGCGTACCGACCAGCGTCGTTACTTCGGCCACCCGGATCTGGTGCTGTTTATCCAGCGTCTGGGCAACCAGGTGCATAACCTGGGGCTGGGTACGATGCTGATTGGCGATATGGGTATGCCTGCTGGCGGTCGTTTCAACGGTGGGCACGCCAGTCACCAGACCGGGCTGGATGTGGATATTTTCCTGCAGTTGCCTAAAACGCGCTGGACCTCGGCCCAACTGCTGAAGCCGCAGGCGCTGGATCTGGTGGCGCGTGACGGCAAAAGCGTTGTGCCGTCGCTGTGGACACCGGATGTTTTCAGCCTGATTAAGCTGGCAGCGAAGGACAACGAGGTCACGCGGATCTTCGTTAACCCGGCCATCAAGCAGCAGCTCTGCCTGGATGAGGGAACCGATCGCGACTGGCTGCGCAAAGTGCGTCCGTGGTTCCAGCATCGTGCGCATATGCACGTACGTCTGCGCTGCCCGGCAAACAGTCTGGAATGTGAAGATCAGCCGCTACCACCGCCAGGCGATGGCTGCGGTGCGGAACTGCAAAGCTGGTTTGAACCGGCAAAACCTGGAACCTCTAAGCCTGAGAAGAAGACACCGCCTCCGTTGCCGCCTTCCTGCCAGGCGCTACTGGATGAGCATGTACTTTAATGGATAATTTCGTCGACCTGTTTATGGTGTCACCGCTGCTGCTGGTGGTGCTGTTCTTTGTGGCAATGCTGGCCGGTTTTATCGATGCCCTCGCGGGCGGTGGCGGGTTGCTTACCGTTCCGGCTCTGCTGGCGGCGGGCATGAGCCCGGCTCAGGCGCTTGCCACCAACAAGCTTCAGGCCTGCGGCGGGTCCCTTTCCGCGTCGCTCTATTTTATTCGCCGTAAGGTGGTTAATCTTGCCGACCAGAAGCTCAATATTCTGATGACCTTCATCGGCTCAACCTCCGGTGCGCTGTTGGTTCAGCACGTACAGTCTGACATTCTGCGTCAGATCCTGCCGGTGCTGGTCATCTGTATTGGTCTCTACTTTCTGCTGATGCCAAAGCTCGGTGAAGAGGACAGGCAGCGTCGGCTGCATGGTCTGCCGTTCGCGCTTATCGCAGGCGGCTGCGTCGGGTTTTACGATGGCTTCTTTGGCCCAGGCGCCGGGTCGTTCTATGCCCTGGCGTTTGTCACGCTGGCCGGATTTAACCTCGCCAAATCTACCGCCCACGCTAAAGTGCTGAATGCCACCTCGAACGTCGGCGGCCTGCTGCTGTTTATCATCGGCGGCAAGGTTATCTGGGCAACCGGGTTTGTGATGATGGCGGGGCAGTTTTTAGGCGCGCGCGCGGGCTCGCGTCTGGTATTAAGCAAAGGACAGAAGCTGATTCGCCCGATGATCGTCATCGTCTCGGCGGTGATGAGCGCCAAGCTTCTTTATGACAGCCATGGACCGGAGATCCTCACCTGGCTGGGGATGAATGCATGAACAGTACGCATAACTATGAACAGCTGATTGAGATTTTTGACGGCTGTTTTGCTGATGATTTTAATACCCGTCTGATTAAAGGCGACGACGAACCGATCTATCTTCCTGCTGATGCAGAGGTGCCCTATAACCGCATCGTGTTTGCGCATGGTTTTTACGCCAGTGGCCTGCATGAGATTTCACACTGGTGCATTGCGGGAAAAGCGCGTCGCGAGCTGGTGGACTTTGGTTACTGGTACTGTCCGGACGGACGTGACGCGGCCACGCAGGGTCAGTTTGAAGATGTGGAAGTCAAACCGCAGGCGCTGGAGTGGCTGTTCTGCGTGGCGGCGGGTTTCCCGTTCAACGTCAGTTGTGACAATCTCGAAGGGGATTTCGAGCCAGACCGTATTCTCTTCCAGCGCCGCGTACATGCGCAGGTGATGGAGTATCTTGAGAAAGGCATCCCGGAACGCCCGGCACGCCTGATCAAGGCTTTACAGAATTATTACCATACGCCGGAGATCACGGCGGAATGCTTCCCGTGGCCGGAAGATCTTTAACAGAGGAAAGAAGATGATCGCAGAATTTGAATCACGCATTCTGGCGTTAATTGATGACATGGTGGAACACGCCAGTGATGATGAGCTGTTCGCCAGCGGTTATCTGCGTGGTCACCTGACGCTGGCCGTTGCCGAGCTGGAAGCCGGGGACGATCACTCTGCCGAGGCCATTCATGATGAAGTGAGCCGCAGTCTGGAAAAAGCCATCCAGGCGGGCGAGCTTTCTCCCCGCGACCAGTCTCTGGTGCTGGGTATGTGGGACAACCTGTTCCAGCAGGCGAAAGCGAAGTAAGCGTTTCACCTCCCTCTCCCGGTGGGAGAGGGCACCCTATTTAACCTGTTTCCCCTTCAGCAATTTCCGCACCCACAAACGATTCGGATTCAGCCCTGCGAGCGTGGTGCTGTCCAGCGGAATGGGCTCATCGCTCATTTGCGCCGCTAACGCTTCAGCCAGCAGCGGTGCAGAACACAACCCGCGCGAGCCCAGCCCGCCCAGCATAAACAGCTCCGGATGAACCGGTGAGACCACAGCCGTCTCCTTGTGTTCAGCCAGATCCTGATACGCATCAAGCGTTGCCTCATAGTCCGGTACATTTCCCGCCATGGGCAGATGATCGCGGGTGGCGCAGCGTACGCCGCAGCGCGCTTCGCCCTCGCTGACGTCAACCTCTCTCGCCCACGCCGCGTCCGGGAAGCAGTCAATCAGGCGCTGGCGGTTCTGCTGCTGATCTTCCTCGCGGTAATGCGTGTCTGTTTCACCGCGATGGTAACTGGCACCAATGCAGTGATGAGCGTTAGACGGATTTTGCGGCGTCAGGTAGCCGTCATAGCACAGCACCTGGCGCAGTTGGCTCAGTGCAGGCGCGGTCGGAATATGGCTCACCTGGCCGCCAACCGGATAAACGGGCAATGTCTCTGTCTGGACAAACTGACTGATGTGATGTCCGTTTGCCAGCACAACGCTGGCATGCGTGGCCTCTTTGCCATCGGCAAAGCGCAGGGTCCAGTGGGCTGTCCGGCTAAGCGATGCAACCTTATGAGCATAATGCACCGTCAGCCCGCGTGACTGTGCCAGGGTAATCGCCGCAGTGGTCAGTTCGGCAGGGCACAGCCAGCCGCCGAGCGGATACTGAATACCGCCACAGCCCGTCTCAACGCCGGTGGTGTCTGTCACCGTTTGCGCACTTACCGCGCGGGCAATCTCTTCCGGCAGGCCCAGCGACAGCATCTGCGCGATTTTTTGCTGGCTCTTTTCATCCCAGCCGAGCTGCGTCACGCCGCACCAGTCATGATCGAACGCCACCGGAAGGGTGTCGTATACGCGACGGGCAAAGGTAAAGGCCGCGGGGAAAAACTGGAACAGTGCCGGGTCGTGCGCGCTTAAAAGCGGATAAAGGGCTCCCTGACGGTTGCCGGAGGCGCCGTTTGCCGGAGCCGGGTCAGCACAGTAGAGCGTCACCTGCCAGCCGCGGTGTAAAAGCGCGAGCGAAAGCAGGGCGCTGGCAATCCCTCCGCCGATTATCGCCACCTCACGGGAGGCGCTGGCGCGGCGTGCAAACCAGGGCGCCCGGGCGGGGATCGCCAGCGTCTGCTCCATCGTCCCGACCAGCATGTCGCGCTTGCGGCCAAACCCTTTGGTTTTTCGCATCGTAAAGCCTGCTTCCTGTAAGCCGCGGCGGACAAACCCCGCCGAGGTAAAGGTCGCGAGTGTTGCGCCAGGCCGCGCCAGACGCGCCATGGCGCTAAACAGATGCTGACTCCACATCTCCGGGTTTTTGGCTGGCGCAAACCCGTCAAGGAACCACGCGTCCACCTTCTGGTTCATCGAATCATCAAGCTTATCGGTCAGTTCGTTGATATCGCCGAGCCATAAGTCCAGCGTGACGCGTCCACCGTCCAGCAGCAGACGATGGCAACCGCCGATGGCGGGCGGCCACTGCGCCTGAAGCTGTTCAGCCCAAGGGGCAAGCTCCGGCCAGCGCTGGTGCGCCAGGTGTAGGTCGTGCGCGGTGAGCGGAAATTTTTCGAAACTGATGAAATGTAATCTTTGTAGCGTAGCCTCAGGATGGGCAGCGTGAAACTGGTCGAAAGCCTGCCAGAGGGTCAAAAAATTCAGGCCGGTACCGAACCCGCTCTCTGCGACGACAAACAGACTGCGCGGATGGGCGGGAAAGCGTGCGCTGAGCTGATTTCCGTCGAGGAAAACATAGCGGGTTTCTTCCAGTCCGTTATCATTAGAAAAATAGACGTCATCAAAATCTCGGGAAACAGGTGTACCCTCAGCGTTGAATTCGAGGTTGGCGGGTTGTATAGCGTTTTGTTTCACGTAAGTTACTCGTCTGACAGGCAGTGGCACGATCTTAACGATGTGAGTCCATCGGTGCAAATTTCCGCAGAAAATGTCTGATCGGACTTGTTCGGCGTACAAGTGTACGCTATTGTGCGACTCGAAACTTACTATAGTGCGACTTACAGAGGTATTGAATGAAACGTGCAGTGATTACTGGCCTGGGCATTGTTTCCAGCATCGGTAATAACCAGCAGGAAGTCCTGGCATCTCTGCGTGAAGGACGCTCCGGGATCACTTTCTCTGAAGAGTTTAAAGATTCAGGTATGCGTAGCCACGTATGGGGTAACGTCAAACTGGACACCACCGGTTTGATTGACCGTAAAGTGGTTCGTTTCATGAACGATGCCTCTATTTATGCTTATCTCTCCATGCAGGAAGCGATCAAAGATTCTGGCCTGAGCGAAGAGGTTTACCAGAACAACCCGCGCGTGGGTCTGATTGCCGGTTCCGGTGGTTCATCCAAAGCGCAGGTATTCGGTGCTGACGCCATGCGTAGCCCGCGTGGTCTGAAAGCAGTAGGTCCGTACGTGGTAACCAAAGCCATGGGTTCTGCGGTCTCCGCGTGCCTGGCAACCCCATTCAAAATTCATGGTGTGAACTACTCCATCAGCTCTGCATGTGCGACGTCCGCACACTGCATCGGTAATGCTGTTGAGCAGATCCAACTGGGTAAACAGGACATCGTATTTGCTGGCGGCGGCGAAGAGCTGGGCTGGGAAATGGCCTGTGAATTCGACGCGATGGGTGCCCTGTCTACCAAATACAATGAAACCCCGGCTAAAGCATCCCGTACCTATGATGCGCACCGTGACGGTTTTGTTATCGCAGGCGGCGGCGGTATGGTTGTGGTTGAAGAGCTGGAACACGCTCTGGCACGTGGCGCGCACATCTACGCTGAGATCGTGGGCTACGGTGCAACGTCTGACGGCGCTGACATGGTTGCTCCATCCGGCGAAGGCGCGGTGCGCTGCATGAAGATGGCGATGCACGGTGTTGATACCCCAATCGACTACCTGAACTCCCACGGGACTTCTACGCCGGTAGGCGATGTGAAAGAACTGGGTGCGATCCGTGAAGTCTTCGGCGACAACAGCCCGGCAATCTCCGCGACCAAAGCCATGACCGGTCACTCTCTGGGTGCAGCTGGCGTGCAAGAAGCAATCTACTCTCTGCTGATGCTGGAAAATGGCTTTATCGCGCCAAGCATCAACATCGAAGAGATGGACGAGCAGGCAGCGGGCCTGAACATCGTGACCGAAACCACCGAACGTGAGCTGACGACCGTAATGTCCAACAGCTTCGGTTTTGGCGGCACCAACGCCACGCTGGTCATGCGCAAGCTGAAAGCGTAAGCGTTTGAAGGCATAGTAGAAGGGAGCCGCGAGGCTCCCTTTTTTTATGCCTGAACACGGAGTTACGCATGAAGGCCGTTATCCCTGAGAAGAGTACCCCTTCCGGGAACCTTTCCCTTTTCCGTATCGCCTTTGCGGTATTTCTGACCTACATGACCGTTGGCCTGCCGCTGCCGGTTATCCCGCTGTTTGTTCACCAGGAGCTGGGCTACGGCAATACCCTGGTTGGCATCGCCGTGGGTATTCAGTTTTTAGCTACCGTATTAACCCGCGGCTACGCCGGGCGTCTGGCGGACCAGCACGGTGCCAAACGCTCAGCGCTGCAGGGCATGTTTGCCTGCGGGCTGGCGGGCGCAGCGTGGCTGCTTGCCGCGCTTCTGCCGGTCGACGCGGCGTATAAATTTGCCCTGCTGGTGGTGGGACGTTTGATTCTCGGCTTTGGTGAAAGCCAGCTGCTGACCGGCACCCTGACCTGGGGAATGGGGCTGGTAGGCCCAGCGCGCTCGGGCAAGGTGATGTCCTGGAACGGTATGGCTATCTATGGAGCACTCGCGGCAGGTGCGCCGCTGGGGCTGTTGATCCACAGCCAGTTCGGTTTTGCCGCGCTGGCGGCCACCACCATGCTGTTACCGCTGCTGGCATGGGCATTTAACGGCTCGGTGCGCAAAGTACCTGCCCATAAAGGTGAGCGTCCTTCCCTGTGGAGCGTAATAGGTCAAATCTGGCAGCCGGGGCTGGGGCTGGCGCTACAGGGCGTGGGCTTCGCGGTGATTGGGACATTCGTTTCGCTGTACTTTATGAGCCGCGGCTGGGCGATGGCGGGCTTTACGCTAACCGCCTTTGGTGGTGCGTTTGTCCTGATGCGCGTGCTGTTCGGCTGGATGCCGGATCGCTTTGGTGGCGTGAAGGTGGCCGTGGCGTCGCTGGTGATTGAGACCCTCGGTTTGCTGCTGCTGTGGTATGCCCCTGTGGCCTCCGTTGCCCTTCTCGGAGCGGCACTGACCGGCTGCGGCTGTTCCCTGATCTTCCCGGCGCTGGGGGGTGAGGTGGTAAAACGCGTCGCGCCACAGGTGCGCGGTACGGCGTTGGGCGGTTATGCGGCGTTTCAGGACATCTCATACGGTGTCACCGGACCGCTGGCGGGGCTCCTGGCCACGTCGTTTGGCTATCCCTCTGTCTTCCTTGCGGGAGCCGTTTCAGCGGTGGTGGGGATTGTGGTGACGCTGGTGGCGTTTCGCAGGCCTTGAGCCGTTGTCGCCGGGTGGCGGCTTCGCCTTACCCGGCCTACGGTTCGGGTCGTTGTAGGCCCGGTAAGCGCAGCGCCACCGGGCAAAACATCAGGCAACCAGCCAGAAAATTGCCAGCGCAATCAGTAACGCAATAAACAGTAATCCCGGACGCGCAGAGAGGGTTCTGAAGGTCTCCACCACCGGCGCAAACAGCGGGCTGTAGATCGGCTGAATATCCCTGACTTCCGGCACGCCGCCTTCGCGCTCGGCGCGGCGAATAAAAATCTGATTCAGCAAATCTTGCACCTGCGCGGTGGTCAGTACCGTTTGCGGCGTGGCCTGCCAGGTCTGCTGGGCGTAATCCCGAATCACCTCAAATTCATGCGGCTCCAGCGGCTGCTTCAGTGCCGCCTGTAGCGTATGCAGGGTAGGGGTACTTTGGGTGCTCAACGTCTGGCGAGCCTGTAGCCAGGTGACCAGATGCGTAAACTGTTTGGCCGGGATCAGCTCACCCGCTTTCACGCCGGAAAGCTCCAGCATCGACTGCCATATAAGCTTTGTTGATTCGCCGGTGGCGGCGGCCAGCCTGGTCACCATCTGGTTCAACGTATTGTGTTCAGCAGGCAGCAGCGGACGCTCGGTTGACGGACGCTGTTGCGGTTGCGGAATGGTCAGCTGATTGGTTTGCAGCAGCGTCAGCACGGTTTTCAACTGGTCTGGCGTTAGCTGGCTCAGGGCGGTCTGGCCAAACTGCTGGCGAATGAAATCACTGACTGCCTGACGGTTGTTGCCCTGGCCCAACAGCTCGGTCAGTTGTGCAACTATCTGGCGAGTGGTGTGATTTTGCTGTGCGGTGGTAATACGCTGATTCAGATTTTGCTCGGCCGCAGGGAAGTGGCGCGACTGCAACGGTGCATCGTTGCGGACGCCTAAATCATGCTTTACCCCGGCCCAGACTTCCGCATTTTGCTGTGAAGTGAGCGCGATCAGGCGCGTGATCAGGCGCTCCAGCACGGTGCGCTGTTGCGTGGAAAGCGGTTGTTCACCTGCAACGTTTGGCGTGACAGGGCCTTCACCCGGAGGGCGTGGTGGCGTACCTGAAATAGGCTGCATCGTCAAAAATCCTTAAAGTCAAAACTCAGCGTAAACCCGGCATGCATATATGCCTGGCGGCCAGATTATGGCACACTTGGCAGGTTTTCTTCCTCTCAAACAGGTACTCAGACGTGAAAATCCTCGTTGATGAAAATATGCCTTACGCCCGCGAGCTCTTTAGCCGCCTTGGTAATGTTAAGGCTGTCCCTGGTCGACCCATTCCGGTAAACGAGCTGGATGATGCCGATGCCCTGATGGTGCGCTCGGTGACCAAAGTAAATGAGGCGTTGCTCTCCGGCAAAGCGATTAAATTCGTCGGAACCGCAACGGCCGGGACGGATCATGTGGATGACAAATGGCTTACGCAGGCGGGGATCGGGTTTTCCGCCGCGCCTGGCTGTAACGCCATTGCGGTAGTGGAATACGTTTTCTCTTCTCTGCTGATGCTGGCAGAGCGCGACGGTTTTGCGCTGAAAGACCGCACCGTAGGCATTGTCGGGGTGGGCAACGTGGGAGGACGCCTGCAAAAACGCCTTGAGGCGTTAGGCATTCGCACCCTGCTGTGTGATCCGCCGCGTAAAGACAACGGTGATGAAGGCGACTTCCGCCCCCTGGATGAGCTGGTTGAAGCATGTGACGTCATCACCTTCCATACGCCCCTCTTCAAAGAGGGGGCCTATAAGACGCTCCATCTTGCTGACGAGGCGCTGATCCGTCGTCTGAAGGCTGGCACTATTCTGATAAATGCCTGTCGTGGCCCGGTCGTCGATAACGCCGCGTTGCTGAAATGTCTGGAAGAGGGGCAGGATCTCAGCGTGGTGCTGGACGTCTGGGAGCCGGAGCCCGATCTCAACGTTGCGCTGCTGAACAAGGTTGACGTTGCAACCGCGCATATAGCGGGTTATACGCTCGAAGGAAAGGCCCGTGGCACCACCCAGGTCTTTGAGGCCTATAGCGCCTTTATTGGCCGTCCGCAGCAGGTGGCGCTGGACACTTTACTCCCCGCGCCTGAATTTGGCCGCATTACCCTGCATGGCCCGCTCGATCAGGCAACGCTGAAAAGGCTGGTTCATTTGGTGTATGATGTGCGCCGCGATGATGCGCTGCTGCGTAAAGTGGCGGGGATCCCGAGGGAGTTTGACAAGCTGCGCAAGAATTACGTTGAGCGCCGTGAATGGTCTTCTCTGTATGTCATGTGCGATGACGCGTCGGCGGCAGCGCTGCTGCATAAACTGGGTTTTAACGCCGTTCATCACCCGGCGCATTAATGTCTTCTTAACGCTCCCTGTTGGATACTCCGACAGGGACGCTTTTTTATTTCTGGAGTAAACCACCATGTCTGAAGGCTGGAACATTGCCATTTTAGGTGCCACGGGTGCCGTGGGTGAAGCCCTGCTCGAAACCCTTGCTGAGCGTCAGTTCCCGGTGGGTGATATCTATGCACTGGCCCGCACCGACAGCGCCGGTGAGCATCTGCGTTTTGGCGGCAAATCCGTCATGGTTCAGGATGCCGCCGAATTCGACTGGACGCAGGCGCAGCTGGCCTTTTTTGCGGCAGGTGCTGAAGCCACCGCGTCGTACATTGAAGACGCGACGAATTCTGGCTGTCTGGTGATCGATCTGAGCGGCCTGTTCTCGATGGAGCCGGATGTCCCGCTGGTGGTGCCGGACGTGAACCCGTTTGTCCTGGCCGACTACCGTAACCGCAATATCATTGCGGTTCCCAATAGCCTGACCAGCCAGCTGCTGACCGCTCTTAAACCTTTAATCGACGATGGCGGTCTGTCGCGTATCACCGTGACCAGCCTGCTTTCCGCTTCTGCGCAAGGCAAAAAGGCCGTCGACGCGCTGGCCGGACAGAGTGCGAAGCTCCTGAACGGCATCCCGATTGATGAAGACGATTTCTTCGGCCGTCAGCTGGCATTCAATATGCTGCCGCTGCTGCCGGATCGTGAAGGCTCCGTGCGTGAAGAGCGCCGTATCGTCGACGAAGCGCGCAAAATTCTGCAGGACGAGGGGCTGATGATCTCCGCAAATGTCGTGCAGTCGCCGGTCTTTTACGGTCATGCGCAGATGGTAGGTTTCGAAGCCCTGCGTCCGCTGGCCGCAGAAGAAGCGCGTGATGCGTTCGGCCGCGGTGAAGACATTGTGCTCTCCGAAGAGAGTGAATTCCCGACGCAGGTTGGCGATGCCACCGGCAGCGCACACCTCTCGGTGGGCTGCGTACGGAATGATTACGGTATGCCGGAGCAGGTTCAATTCTGGTCCGTAGCCGATAACGTGCGCTTCGGCGGCGCGCTGATGGCGGTCAAAATCGCTGAAAAACTGGTGCAGGAGTATCTGTACTGATGTCAGACGTGGAACAAAAGCCGGTTCATAAAGTCGCCCTCGGTATCGAGTACGACGGCAGTAAATATTATGGCTGGCAGCGTCAAAATGAGGTGCGCAGTGTCCAGGAAAAACTGGAGAAAGCGCTCTCTCAGGTGGCGAACGAACCGATTAACGTCCTGTGTGCAGGACGCACTGACGCCGGTGTCCACGGAACGGGGCAGGTGGTTCACTTTGAAACCACCGCCGTGCGCAAGGACGCTGCCTGGACGTTGGGTGTAAATGCGAATTTACCTGGTGACATTGCGGTGCGCTGGGTGAAAGCTGTGCCGGATGATTTTCATGCGCGTTTCAGCGCCACCGCGCGCCGTTATCGCTATGTCATCTACAATCAGCGTCTTCGTCCGGCGGTACTAAGCCAGGGCGTGACGCATTTTTATGAACCGCTGGATGCAGAACGTATGCATCGTGCGGCGCAGTGTCTGATTGGTGAAAATGACTTTACCTCGTTCCGTGCGGTGCAGTGTCAGTCCCGCACGCCGTGGCGTAACGTCATGCACATAAACGTCAGCCGTTTTGGCGCGTATGTGGTGGTGGATATCAAAGCCAATGCCTTTGTACATCATATGGTGCGGAATATTGTGGGCAGCCTGATGGAAGTGGGTGCCGGACACCAGCCGGAGAGCTGGATTGCAGAACTGCTGGCAGCGAAGGACAGAACGCTTGCGGCAGCAACGGCGAAAGCGGAAGGGCTGTATCTGGTCTCGGTGGACTATCCGGACCGGTTTGACCTGCCAAAACCGCCAATGGGCCCGCTGTTCCTGGCGGACTAAACAAAGGTGCAATTAAGGCTTAGACAATATGGACGTAATACGTTTTCTGATTGATTTCATTCTGCATATTGATGTTCACCTGGCGGAGCTGGTCGCGCAGTATGGCGTCTGGGTGTATGCCATTCTGTTCCTCATTCTGTTCTGTGAAACCGGTCTGGTAGTCACGCCGTTTCTGCCGGGGGATTCGCTGCTGTTCGTCGCAGGGGCGTTATCTGCGCTGCCTGGCAACGATTTGAATGTGCACGTAATGGTGGTGCTGATGGTGATCGCCGCAATTGTCGGTGACGCGGTCAACTACACCATTGGACGGGTCTTCGGTGAGCGCTTATTCAGCAATCCGGACTCAAAAATATTCCGTCGTAGCTATTTAGATAAAACCCATGCGTTTTATGAGCGCCACGGTGGAAAAACCATTATCCTTGCGCGTTTTGTGCCTATTGTGCGTACATTTGCGCCATTTGTGGCGGGAATGGGGCACATGTCCTATCGTCATTTTGCGGCATACAACGTCATTGGCGCGCTGCTGTGGGTGCTGCTCTTTACCTATGCAGGCTACCTGTTTGGCGATCTCCCTGTGGTTCAGGAAAACCTTAAGTTACTGATTGTAGCGATTATTGTGCTTTCTGTTTTACCGGGTGTTATCGAAATTATTCGTCACAAGCGCGCGGCAGCAAAGCAAGCGAAGTAAATGCACGCAGGCGGTTCGACCACTTTTTTATCCAAAGTTTCGGGCTGTTATGTTTTAATGTGCAACATTCATGGTCTGTTGGAGGCAAAAATGGCATTATTCGCCTCTTACAGCAAAACTGGCATACGACCAGGTTCAGGCAGAAAGGTTATCAATGAGCTGGATTGAACGAATTAAAAGCAACATTACCCCAACGCGTAAAGCGAGCATTCCTGAAGGGGTATGGACGAAGTGTGATAGCTGTGGTCAGGTTCTGTATCGCGCAGAACTGGAACGCAATCTTGAGGTGTGTCCGAAGTGTGACCACCACATGCGCATGACGGCGCGTAATCGCCTGCACAGCCTGCTGGACGAAGGTTCTCTGGTAGAACTGGGTAGCGAGCTTGAGCCAAAAGATGTGCTCAAGTTCCGTGATTCCAAAAAATATAAAGATCGTCTGGCCTCTGCACAGAAAGAGACCGGCGAGAAAGACGCGCTGGTCGTGATGAAAGGCACCCTGCACGAGATGCCGGTAGTGGCCGCCGCGTTTGAGTTCTCCTTCATGGGTGGCTCAATGGGTTCCGTGGTCGGTGCGCGCTTTGTGCGTGCTGTTGAGCAGGCGCTGGAAGACAACTGCCCGCTGATCTGCTTCTCCGCCTCTGGCGGTGCACGTATGCAGGAAGCGCTGATGTCCCTGATGCAGATGGCGAAAACCTCTGCTGCGCTGGCTAAAATGCAGGAGCGCGGCCTGCCGTACATCTCTGTACTGACCGACCCAACCATGGGGGGCGTTTCCGCAAGCTTTGCGATGCTGGGCGATCTGAACATCGCTGAGCCAAAAGCGCTGATCGGCTTTGCTGGTCCTCGCGTTATCGAGCAGACCGTACGTGAAAAACTGCCGCCGGGCTTCCAGCGCAGTGAGTTCCTCATTGAGAAAGGCGCGATTGACATGATCGTCCGCCGCCCGGAAATGCGCCTGAAACTGGCAAGCATCCTGGCGAAGCTGATGAATCTGCCAGCGCCGAACCCGGATGAGCCGCGCGAAGGCGTGGTAGTACCGGATCAGGAACCCGAGGCCTGATAACTGAAAAGGGCAGGGCCGGTTGGCGCTGCCCTTTTGCTTTATAAACTGTTAATGACAACCGGGCATCATGGAAAATAAAAGCATTCCCCAAGCCACGTCGCCCCTGGCCACGTGGCTTTCTTATCTGGAAAACCTGCACAGTAAAACCATTGATATGGGGCTTGAACGCGTAAGCCAGGTTGCTGCGCGTCTCGATGTGCTGAAACCTGCGCCGTTTGTTTTTACCGTCGCCGGAACCAACGGTAAAGGCACCACCTGCCGTACGCTGGAAGCTGTCCTGATGGCTGCCGGTTACAAGGTTGGTGTCTACAGCTCTCCGCACCTGGTACGTTATACCGAGCGGGTTCGCGTGCAAAACAGCGAACTGCCAGAGTCTGCGCATACGGCGTCGTTCGCAGAAATTGAAGCGGCGCGCGGTGAGATCTCATTAACCTATTTCGAATACGGCACTCTGTCGGCGCTGTGGCTGTTTAAACAGGCGCAGCTGGACGTGGTGATTCTGGAAGTGGGCCTCGGCGGGCGTCTGGATGCCACCAATATGGTGGATGCCGATGTGGCGGTGGTCACCAGCATTGCCCTGGATCATACCGACTGGCTGGGCCCCGATCGCGAAAGTATTGGCCGTGAGAAGGCCGGTATTTTCCGCACGAATAAGCCCGCGGTGGTTGGCGAGCCGGATATGCCGCACACCATTGCCGACGTGGCGAAAGAGAAGGGCGCTCACCTGCTGCGCCGGGGTGTGGACTGGCAGTATGAGGTTCAGAACAACGGCTGGCGCTATCGCGATGCGCAGGGAACGCTGGAAAATCTGCCCCTGCCGCAGGTACCGCAACCTAATGCCGCCACCGCCCTGGCGGCACTGCGCGCAAGCGGGCTGGCGGTGAGCGAACAGGCCATCCGCGACGGTATTCAGAATGCGATTCTGCCCGGGCGTTTTCAGATTGTCAGCGACGCTCCGCGGCTGATACTGGATGTCGCACATAACCCGCATGCTGCGGCGTATCTCGCCGCGCGTCTCAAATCGTTACCAAAAACCGGGCGCGTGCTGGCGGTTATCGGTATGCTTCATGATAAAGATATCGGCGGTACGCTGGCCTGCATGGAGAGTGTGGTCGATAGCTGGTATTGTGCTCCTCTGGAGGGGCCGCGCGGTGCGACGGCTGAGCAGTTGCTGGAACATCTCGGCAAAGGCGCAATCTACAATAGCGTGGCTCAGGCCTGGCAAGCCGCGATGGCGGATGCTAAACCAGAAGATACCGTGCTGGTGTGTGGTTCGTTCCACACGGTGGCACATGTCATGGAAGTGATGGACGCGGGGAGAACCGGTGGCGAGTAAGTTTCAGAACCGTTTAACAGGAACCATTGTGCTGGTCGCGCTCGGGGTGATTATCCTCCCGGGTCTGCTCGACGGGCAGAAAAAGCATTACCAGGATGAATTTGCAGCCATTCCGCTGGTGCCGAAGCCGGGCGATCGCGACGAACCGGATATGCTGCCTGCGGCGACCCAGGCGCTGCCTGCTCAGCCGCCGGAAGGGGCGGCTGAAGAAGTGCGTGCCGGGGATGCGGCCGCGCCGTCCCTCGATCCGTCTCGTCTGGCGGCGAATAACAACATCGAAATCGATCCGGTGCCGGTAGAGCAGCCGAAACCGGTTGAAAAACCGAAGCCGGTGGAAAAAACACAGCCGAAACCGCAGCGGGATAAAGCAGCAGAACAGCTGGCCGCGGCTTCAGAGACGCCGCCTGCGGCAAAACCGGCCCAGCAAGAGGCTGCACCGACGGGTAAAGCCTACGTTGTACAGTTGGGTGCGCTGAAAAATGCCGATAAGGTCAATGAGGTAGTGGGTAAGCTGCGCAGTGCGGGTTATCGCGTTTACACTTCACCTTCCACGCCGGTGCAGGGTAAAATCACCCGTATCCTTGTGGGGCCAGAAGCGTCTAAGGATAAGCTCAAAGGCTCGCTCGGTGAGCTGAAGCAGATCTCTGGCCTGAGCGGTGTGGTGATGAACTACAGCGCGAACTGATAAGGTTCCCCTCACCCCAGCCCTCTTCCCAAAGGGGAGAGGGTGAGGGGGAGTGGCAGACGTCCAAAGAGACGTAATAAGCCAACGGCGTTGAACATTTTTTCAGCGCCTTTTTTATTTACGCGCGGGAAGGAAATCCCTACGCAAACGTTTTCTTTTTCTGTTAGAATTCGCCCCGAACTGGATGACAGGGCGTTAAATCGTGGGACACATATGGTCTGGATTGATTACGCCATCATTGCGGTGATTGGTTTTTCCTGTCTGGTTAGCCTGATCCGTGGCTTTGTTCGTGAAGCGTTATCGCTGGTGACTTGGGGTTGTGCTTTCTTTGTTGCCAGTCATTACTACACTTACCTGTCTGTCTGGTTCACGGGCTTTGAAGATGAACTGGTCCGAAATGGAATCGCCATCGCGGTGCTGTTTATCGCGACGCTGATTGTCGGCGCTATCGTAAATTACGTGATAGGTCAGCTGGTCGAGAAAACCGGTCTGTCAGGAACGGACAGGGTGCTCGGGATCTGTTTCGGGGCATTACGAGGCGTGCTGATTGTGGCCGCGATACTGTTCTTCCTGGATACCTTTACCGGGTTCTCCAAAAGTGAAGACTGGCAGAAATCGCAGCTCATTCCAGAGTTCAGCTTCATCATCAGGTGGTTCTTTGACTATCTGCAAAGCTCGTCGAGTTTCTTGCCCAGAGCGTAACCCGCTCTGAGATGTGGCTTAACGAGGAAAAGACGAATGTGCGGTATTGTCGGTATCGCCGGTTTCATGCCGGTAAACCAGTCGATTTATGACGCGTTAACGGTGCTTCAGCACCGTGGGCAGGATGCTGCGGGTATCATCACCATTGATGCAAACAACTGCTTCCGTTTACGTAAGGCGAATGGCCTGGTAAACGATGTGTTTGAAGCCCGCCATATGCAGCGTCTGCAAGGTAATATGGGGATCGGTCACGTTCGTTATCCTACTGCTGGCAGTTCCAGCGCCTCTGAGGCACAGCCTTTCTACGTCAACTCACCGTATGGCATCACGCTTGCTCACAACGGCAACCTGACCAACGCGCATGAGCTGCGTAAAAAGCTGTTTGAAGAGAAACGTCGCCACATTAACACCACCTCTGATTCAGAAATCCTGCTCAACGTGTTCGCGAGCGAGCTGGATAACTTCCGCCACTATCCGCTGGAAGCAGACAATATCTTTGCCGCCGTTGCTGCGACAAACCGCCAGATCCGCGGTGCCTACGCCTGCGTGGCGATGATTATCGGTCACGGAATGGTCGCCTTCCGCGATCCAAACGGTATCCGCCCGCTGGTGCTTGGTAAGCGTGACCTGGGTGATGGCCGTACCGAATATATGGTTGCCTCTGAAAGCGTGGCGCTGGACACCCTGGGCTTCGAATTCCTGCGTGATGTAGCCCCTGGCGAAGCGGTCTATATCACTGAGAAGGGCCAGCTGTTTACCCGCCAGTGTGCAGACAACCCGGTCAGCAACCCGTGCCTGTTCGAATACGTGTATTTCGCCCGTCCGGACTCGTTTATCGATAAGATCTCCGTCTACAGCGCCCGCGTGAACATGGGAACCAAGCTGGGTGAGAAGATTGCCCGCGAGTGGGACGATCTGGACATCGACGTGGTCATTCCTATCCCGGAAACGTCCTGTGATATCGCGCTGGAAATCGCTCGCATTCTGGATAAGCCATACCGTCAGGGTTTCGTGAAGAACCGCTACGTTGGCCGTACCTTTATCATGCCGGGTCAGCAGCTGCGCCGTAAGTCCGTGCGTCGTAAACTCAACGCTAACCGCGCTGAGTTCCGCGACAAGAACGTGCTGCTGGTGGATGACTCCATTGTGCGTGGCACCACCTCAGAGCAGATTATCGAGATGGCGCGTGAAGCCGGTGCGAAGAAAGTGTATCTGGCCTCTGCGGCACCGGAGATTCGCTTCCCGAACGTGTATGGCATTGATATGCCTACCGCGAACGAGCTGATTGCCCACGGCCGTGAAGTGGACGAGATTCGACAGATCATCGGTGCCGATGGCCTGATTTTCCAGGATCTGAACGATCTTATCGACGCGGTGCGCGCCGAGAACCCGGATATTCAGCAGTTTGAATGTTCCGTGTTTAACGGGGTTTACGTCACCAAAGATGTTGATCAGCAGTATCTGGACTATCTCGATTCGCTGCGCAACGACGATGCGAAAGCCGTCCAGCTGCAAAACGATCTCGAAAGCTTAGAGATGCACAACGAAGGTTAATTGTGCAGGCAAGTGAGGGCCTTCGCCCTCACTTGCAACTCCCCGCAAAATCCTGCACAGTCTGCCCTGAAATCAGTAAGGGCGAAAATCATGAAACGACTCATTGTTGGGCTTAGCGGCGCCAGTGGCGCGATCTACGGCGTGCGTCTGTTGCAGGTGCTGCGTGACGTGGCGGAAGTCGAAACCCATCTGGTGATGAGCCAGGCGGCGCGTCAGACCCTCTCCCTCGAAACCGATCTCTCCCTGCGCGATGTCCAGGCGCTGGCGGATGTGGTACACGATGCCCGCGATATCGCTGCCAGCATCTCCTCCGGCTCGTTTAAAACCGCGGGCATGGTGATATTGCCCTGTTCAATTAAGACCCTCTCCGGCATCGTTAACAGCTATACCGACACGCTGGTGACGCGTGCGGCAGACGTGGTGCTGAAGGAGCGTCGCCCTCTGGTGCTTTGTGTGCGCGAAACGCCGCTGCATCTGGGGCATCTGCGTTTAATGACCCAGGCCGCTGAACTGGGCGCGGTGATCATGCCGCCGGTGCCGGCGTTTTATCATCGTCCGGCCTCGCTCGATGACGTGATTAATCAGACAGTGAACCGCGTGCTGGATCAGTTTGATATCGACCTGCCCGAAGACCTCTTCACCCGCTGGCAGGGCGCCTGATTCTGTGCACAAACAGCGTGCATGAACAGAGACGATGCCCTGTTTCAGGGCAAAATTGCAACGGCGATCATATCCTCGACATTTAATTCGTTTTTTCCCTTTTTCTCTTTCCGGTTCGTTCGGCAGACCTGCTATCTTTCACCATTAAGGCAATATCGCAACGTTTTATTAACATATTTAACGTCGAAGTTTTGACCCGACGGCAATGTGGCATAAGACCTGCAAGAGAAGCCTGCAACACAACACACAACACAATACATAATAAAATCACGGTACTTGAGGGTAAATGTATGAAGAAGACGGTTCTGGCTCTGTCTTTGCTGGTGGGGTTAAGTGCAGCCGCAGGTAGCTATGCAGCGCTTCCACAGACAGTGCGTATCGGTACAGACGCAACCTACGCGCCATTCTCTTCCAAGGATGCGAAAGGCGATTTCGTAGGGTTTGATATCGATCTGGGTAATGAGATGTGCAAACGCATTGCGGTGAAATGCACATGGGTGGGCAGCGACTTTGACGCGTTAATTCCGTCGCTGAAAGCCAAGAAAATCGACGCCATTATCTCTTCTCTTTCCATCACCGAAAAACGTCAGCAGGAGATTGCCTTCTCTGACAAGCTCTACGCCGCGGATTCCCGTCTGATTGCGGCAAAAGGCTCCCCCATTCAGCCAACCATTGACTCCCTGAAAGGTAAGCATGTCGGCGTGCTGCAGGGGTCGACTCAGGAAGGTTATGCCAATGCAAACTGGCGTGAGAAGGGCGTTGACGTGGTGGCTTACCAGAACCAGGATCTGATTTATTCTGACCTGGCGGCCGGTCGTCTGGATGCGGCATTCCAGGATGAGGTTGCCGCAAGTGAAGGCTTCCTGAAACAGCCGGCAGGTAAAGACTACGCCTTTGCTGGCCCGTCCGTGAAAGACAAAAAATACTTTGGTGACGGCACCGGTATTGGCCTGCGTAAAGATGATACCGAGCTGAAAGCCGCCTTCGACAAAGCGTTTGCAGAACTGCGCAAAGACGGTACCTACGACAAACTGGCGAAGAAATACTTCGACTTCAACGTCTACGGTGATTGATACTCGATGATTGTGCACTGTTCTGGTGCGTTGCGGGTGTGATTGATCCAATATGGTGCGTTTCGTGCACCGTATTGGATCGCTGTGTGCATACTTACGCATTTATCATGCAAAAAATCTCGCCTGAAAGGCATTAATCTTTGCCTGATGGCGTGGATTGATGGCACATTAGCACCACCCCGTCGTCGTAAAAATCACGTAAGAAGACAGTTTGTTGAGGACAGATATGAAAAAACTCGTGTTGTCGTTATCTCTGGTGCTGGCCTTTTCCAGCGCTACCGCGGCGTTCGCAGCAATTCCGCAGAAAATTCGTATTGGTACCGACCCTACCTATGCCCCGTTCGAATCTAAGAATTCGAAGGGTGAACTGGTCGGTTTTGACATTGATCTGGCCAATGAGCTGTGCAAACGCATCAAAGCGCAGTGTACCTACGTTGAGAACCCGCTGGATGCGCTGATCCCTTCGCTGAAAGCAAAAAAAATCGACGTTATCATGTCCTCACTTTCCATCACTGAAAAACGTCAGCAGGAGATTGCCTTCACCGACAAACTCTATGCGGCAGATTCTCGTCTGGTGGTGGCTAAATCGTCTGACATCCAGCCAACCCTCGAATCACTGAAGGGCAAACGCGTGGGCGTGCTGCAGGGCACTACCCAGGAAACCTACGGTAATGAACACTGGGCACCGAAGGGGATTGAAATCGTCTCTTATCAGGGCCAGGAAAATATCTACGCTGATCTGACGGCAGGCCGTATCGACGCCGCTTTCCAGGATGAAGTCGCTGCGAGCGAAGGCTTCCTGAAGACGCCGGTAGGTAAAGATTACAAATTTGGCGGTCCATCCATTAAAGATGTGAAGTTGTTTGGTGTCGGCACCGGTATGGGTCTGCGTAAAGAAGACAACGAGCTGCGCGAAGCGCTGAACAAAGCGTTTGCTGAAATGCGCGCTGATGGCACGTACGACAAACTGGCGAAAAAGTACTTCGATTTTAATGTTTACGGCGGCTAATCGCCCCGTCAAATAACGTGCGGCCCCTCCCGCTCAGGGAGGGGATAAGACACGGTCCATCACTCACGATACGACAGGGCTCGCGGTATGCTGTACGGATTTTCTGGCGTTATTTTACAGGGCGCGCTTGTCACCCTTGAGCTGGCTATCAGCTCCGTGGTGCTGGCGGTGCTGATAGGTCTGGCAGGCGCAGGGGCGAAGCTTTCGGCTAACAAACCGCTGGCGCTGATTTTTGAAGGTTATACCACGCTGATTCGCGGCGTTCCCGATCTGGTGCTGATGCTGCTTATCTTTTACGGGCTGCAGATCGCGCTTAACAGCGTGACGGACGCCATGGGAATGGGGCAGATCGATATCGACCCGATGGTGGCCGGTATTATCACTCTCGGTTTTATCTACGGCGCGTACTTTACCGAAACTTTCCGCGGCGCTTATATGGCGGTACCGAAAGGACACATAGAAGCGGCGACCGCCTACGGTTTTACCTCCTCCCAGACGTTTCGCCGGATTATGTTCCCGGCCATGATGCGCTACGCGCTTCCGGGCATTGGCAACAACTGGCAGGTTATCCTCAAGGCCACGGCGCTGGTCTCTCTGCTGGGTCTGGAAGATGTGGTTAAGGCCACGCAGCTTGCCGGTAAAAGTACCTGGGAGCCGTTCTACTTTGCGGTGGTGTGTGGCGTGATCTATCTGGTCTTTACGACCGTCTCCAATGGTGTGCTGCTTCTGCTCGAACGTCGCTACTCCGTGGGTGTGAAGAGGGCTGACCTGTGATTGAGATTATTCAGGAATACTGGAAATCGCTGCTGTGGACGGACGGCTATCGCTTCACTGGCGTGGCCATTACGCTGTGGCTGCTGATCTCTTCGGTGGTGATGGGTGGCATTCTGGCGGTGTTTCTTGCCATCGGCCGCGTGTCGAACAATAAATTTATTCAGTTCCCGATCTGGCTGTTTACCTACGTATTCCGTGGTACACCACTTTACGTACAGTTGCTGGTGTTCTATTCGGGCATGTATACGCTGGAGATTGTGAAAGGCACCGAGATGCTGAACGCCTTCTTCCGCAGCGGCCTGAACTGTACGGTGCTGGCGTTGACGCTCAACACCTGCGCCTACACCACCGAGATTTTCGCCGGGGCTATCCGCTCCGTTCCTTACGGAGAAATCGAAGCGGCGCGCGCGTACGGCTTCTCGTCGGTGAAACTGTACCGCTGCATTATTCTGCCGTCGGCGCTGCGTATCGCATTGCCAGCCTACAGTAACGAAGTGATTTTAATGCTCCACTCCACCGCGCTGGCCTTTACCGCCACGGTGCCGGACCTGCTTAAAATCGCCCGCGATATTAACTCTGCGACCTATCAGCCGTTTACCGCGTTTGGCATTGCGGCAGTGCTCTATTTGATTATTTCATACGTCCTGATTAGCCTGTTCCGTAAGGCAGAAAAGCGCTGGTTGCAGCATATAAAACCCTCTTCGACGCACTGAGAATGATGATGGCTGAGAACAAATTAAACGTAATTGATTTGCACAAACGCTACGGCGAACATGAAGTGCTGAAAGGGGTGTCGCTGCAGGCAAATGCAGGCGACGTGATCAGTATTATCGGATCATCTGGCTCGGGGAAAAGTACCTTCCTGCGCTGCATCAACTTCCTCGAAAAGCCGAGTGAAGGCTCAATTGTGGTGAGCGGGCAGAATATCAATCTGACCCGGGATAAAGACGGCCAACTGAAGGTGGCAGATAAGAACCAGCTGCGCCTGCTGCGCACGCGACTGACAATGGTGTTCCAGCACTTCAACCTCTGGAGCCACATGACGGTGCTGGAGAACGTGATGGAAGCACCGGTTCAGGTGCTGGGTTTAAGCAAGCAGGAGGCCCGTGAGCGCGCGGTGAAATACCTGGCAAAAGTGGGTATCGATGAGCGACAGCAGATAAAGTACCCGGTGCATCTCTCTGGTGGTCAGCAGCAGCGTGTCTCTATCGCCCGCGCGCTGGCGATGGAGCCTGAAGTATTGCTGTTCGACGAACCGACCTCAGCACTTGACCCGGAACTGGTTGGCGAAGTGCTGCGCATCATGCAGAAGCTGGCGGAAGAGGGTAAAACCATGGTCGTGGTAACGCACGAGATGGGCTTTGCCCGCAACGTCTCGAACCACGTGATCTTCCTGCATCAGGGGAAAATCGAAGAGCAGGGACATCCGGATGCGGTGCTGGCGAATCCGCAAAGCCCGCGTTTGCAGCAGTTCCTGAAGGGCTCTTTGAAGTAGGTTTTGCCTTTCTCCCTCTCCCTTTGGGAGAGGGCCGCGGTGCAGCCCAATCGCCCGGTGGCGCTTCGCTTACCGGGCCTACAGGCTGGGTTTTCTCCCTCTCCTGTGGGAGAGGGCCGGGGTGAGGGCATCAGACCGCACCGCACTCCAGCCGATACACCCAGTCGTCATACCGTACGCCGTCAATCTCGTACGCCTTCTCCAGCACCTGCGTACGCACAAATCCCGCTTTCTCCAGCACCCGCACCGACCCGCCGTTGTCCGCCAGTACGTAGGCGTTAATCGCTTTCACGCCGGTCTGGTTAAACGCATATTCACATACCGCCCGCAACGCCTCACTGGCGATACCTTTCCCCTGTGCAGCAGGCACAACCGTATAGCCAATATCCGCCTCTTCACGATTCTCTGGGCTGATATGCAGGCCGATATCGCCCAGTGGCGTGTCATCATCATGAAAACGAATCACAAAAACGTGCGCCGCCGTTAAGCGCGCAGCAAATACGCGCCGGGTCTCTTTTTCCGGCGCGATGGCGGCCATGTAACGCATGATATTGCGATCTTCCCGCAACGAGCGGAAGAAGGCCCAGTCAGTGGGTTCGAAAGGGGTGAGGTGAAGCCGGGGTGTGGTGATGGTTGCCATTGTTACGCCATTTCATCGGGACATGGCGTACAAATGTAACATATTCATCCCACCACATCCCTCAACGCCTCTTCTAAGTCATACCAGCGAAACGCAAACCCGGCCGCTTCAAGCCGTTTCGGTAGCGCACGCTGCCCGCCCAGCACCAGCACGGACGCTTCACCCATCATCAGACGAATCACGGTTGCGGGCACGCGCAAAATCGCCGGGCGATGCAGAGCATGGCCCAGCGCGTGGGCAAACTGCTCGTTACGCACCGGGTACGGCGCAACCATATTGAACGGCCCACGCAGATCGTTATCCAGCAGCCAGAGAATACCGTTGACCATATCGTCGATGTGGATCCACGGCAGATACTGACGGCCATTACCGATGGGGCCGCCCAGTCCGAGCCGGAACGGAGGAAGCATCTTCGCCAGAATGCCGCCTTTCGGCGCGAGAACGACGCCGGTACGCAGCAGGCACACGCGGGTATTATCGCTCTGGGCAGCACAGGCAATACGTTCCCACTGGGCGCAGAGCTTATGGGTAAACTCGTTGTGCGGCGGCTCTTCTTCGGTCACGACCACCTCACCGAGATCGCCGTAATAGCCTACCGCAGAACCGGAAATCAGTACCGATGGCGGGGTATGGCTGTTACGGATGAGCTCGACCAGCTTTTCGGTGATGTTCCAGCGGCTGCTGCATAACAGCTGTTTTTGCTCTTCCGTCCAGCGTTTGTCGGCGATAGGTTCACCGGCCAGGTTGATGACGGCGTCAAAACCGTCCAGATTCTGCCGGTCAGCCAGATTTTTCCAGATGTCGATACCGGCACCCAGCACCTGGCGCGCTTTCTCAGGGCTGCGCGTTACCACGGTAATGTCGTGATGTAACGCCTGCAGGCGCGCAATGAGATGACGGCCAATCAGGCCTGTACCGCCGGTCAGCAGAATCTTCATACAACCTCCAGGTTTATGCCCGGCGCTGCCAGCTTAACGTCATGGAGACGGAGTCGGCATAACGCAGGGCGTGAAGTTTATCGATCTCTACTTCAGCATAAGTGACCCAGTGATGTTCGCGTGCGATGTCGAGCACATCCTGAGTTAATTTTTCCAGCAGAGAGAAGCGGTTATTTTCCACGTACTGAATAATGCTTTTCGTAATCGTGCGATAGTTCAGCGCGTCATTGATATCTTCACTGCCTCTCGCTTTGTCTGCCGGATAGTGGATAACCACATTAATCACGATATCCTGACGGTTGGCGATCTCCTCGTCTTTGATACCGATAAAGGTACGTAAGCGTAAATTTTTTATACGAATAATAGCGTCATGCTGCGACATTGCAGGTCTTCTCCGTGTCAGTATTTCCTCCCCATAATACATGAGAGCCTGACACGCGCCCAACCGGGCGCAGGCCTAAATCTCCTGGATTTTTTTCATCGCACGCTCGGTCGCCGGGCGGGTGCGGATACGTTCAAACCAGTTGTTAACCGCCGGGTAAGAGGCTAAATCAATACGGTGACGTTCATGGGTATTCACCCACGGCCAGCAGGCGATATCGGCGATACTGTAATGATCGCCCCCGAGCCACGGTGATTTTTCCAGCCGACGGTTCAGTACGCCGTACAGCCGCTGCGTTTCCACCTGATAGCGCTCTATCGCATATGGGATGGGTTGTGGCGCGTAAGCGGTAAAGTGGTGGTTCTGCCCCAGCATCGGGCCCAGGCCGCTTGTCTGCCAGAACAGCCACTGTAGCGTGTGGTGACGCTCGCGCAGTTCCCCGCTCAGCAGTTTGCCGGTTTTCTCCGCCAGATAGAGCAAAATCTCCCCCGATTCAAACAGGCTCAACGGTTTGCCGCCATCAGCTGGCAGGTTATCGATGATGGCCGGGATTTTGTTGTTCGGTGAGATGGCCAGAAAGAGAGGCCTGAACTGATCGCCTTTGCTGATATCCACGCGGATGATCCTGTATTCCAGCTCGGCTTCTTCAAGAAAGAGGGTGATCTTATGGCCGTTTGGAGTAGGGGCGTAATAAAGGTCGATCATTCTCAACTCCTGTCAGTGTGAAGTGTAATGCCATGACCAATCAGTATAGGTGGTTGTGCAAAATCGTGAGTTTTCATCAAGTGACAGCGGCGTAAAGAGACTATATGTTGAGGGAATACCGATCAGCCGATGAGGATGTTATGAACCAGCCTGTAATCACGTTGTGGTCCGATGCCCAATTCTTTTCACCCTATGTCATGAGCGTGTACGTGGCGCTGGCGGAAAAAGGGCTGTCATTTAGCCTGAAAACCGTAGATCTGGACGGCGGTGAACACCTGAAACCGCAGTGGCAGGGTTACGATCTGACCCGGCGCGTGCCGGTACTGGACATTGATGGTTTCGCCCTGAGCGAATCGTCTGCGATCGATGAATACCTGGAAGATCGGTTCGCGCCACCAGAGTGGGAGCGTATTTATCCTCACGATCTGCAAAAGCGGGCCCGGGCACGGCAAATCCAGGCGTGGTTACGCAGCGATTTGGTGCCGATTCGCGTTGAACGCTCCACGGATGTGGTATTTGCGGGTGTGAAAAAGCCCGCTCTGAGTACTGAGGGGGCGCAGAGCGCGCAAAAGCTGATTGACACCGCCACCTCGCTGCTGGCCCACGGTAACCCGAACCTGTTTGGCGAATGGTGTATTGCCGATACCGACCTGGCGCTGATGCTGAACCGCTTGATCCTTAACGGCGATGACGTTCCCCAGCTGCTGGTGGATTACGCCACTTTCCAGTGGCAACGTGCGTCGGTGCAGCGCTATGTGGCACTCTCCGCTAAGCGCGTCGGCTGATAAGCCCTGGCGCTTAAGGTATGATAAGGGCAGTCTGTTTTTCTGAGGAGTGACTGATGAAACTGATGTTTGCGTCGGATATCCATGGATCGCTGCCCGCGACCGAGCGCGTTCTTTCCCTGTTCGCACAAAGTGGGGCGCAGTGGCTGGTTATTCTGGGTGACGTGTTGAACCATGGCCCACGTAACGCATTGCCGGAAGGCTATGCCCCTGCGCAGGTGGCGGAAAAACTCAACCCGTATGCCTCGCGCATTATCGCCGTGCGCGGTAACTGCGACAGCGAAGTGGATCAGATGCTGCTGCACTTCCCCATTACCGCTCCGTGGCAACAGGTGCTGCTGGAAAAATGCCGTCTGTTCCTCACCCATGGTCATCTTTTTAGCCCGGATAATCTCCCGGCGCTGGCCGCTGGCGATGTCCTGGTTTACGGCCATACTCATATTCCGGTAGCAGAAAAACGCGGGGAGATTTATCACTTCAACCCAGGTTCGGTCAGCATTCCGAAAGGCGGATACCCGGCGAGCTATGGCATGCTTGATGAGCATACGTTAAGCGTTATCGCACTTAATGATCAGCAAGTTATTGCACAGGTAGCGATTAATCCGTAAGTTACACCTCAACTGTAAACGCGCCGTAAGAGCGCTTAGACGAGAAGGTTTCCCGATGGTGGAGCAGAGTCATTTGGCAAGTACAGAGTGGGTTGACATTGTCAACGAAGAGAATGAAGTGATCGCGCAGGCCAGCCGCGAACAAATGCGCGCTGAACGCCTGCGTCATCGTGCGACGTATATTGTTGTTCATGACGGCATGGGCAAAATTTTGGTTCAACGCCGCACGGACACCAAAGATTTTCTCCCTGGTATGCTGGATGCCACTGCGGGCGGTGTCGTTCAGGCGGATGAGGTCCTGCTGGATTCCGCACGCCGTGAAGCGGAAGAAGAGCTAGGCATTGCGGGTGTACCGTTTGCCGAGCATGGACAGTTCTATTTTGAAGACGAACATTGCCGTGTCTGGGGCGGGCTGTTTAGCTGCGTTTCCCACGGGCCGTTCGCCCTGCAGGAAGAAGAAGTGAGCGAAGTGAGCTGGATGACGCCGGAAGAGATCACCGCGCGTTGTGACGAGTTCACGCCGGATTCGTTAAAAGCGCTGGCGCTGTGGATGACCCGCAACGCCAAAAACGAATCGACCAAATCTGAGAAAGAAGAAGAGGCCGAATAAGCTTTAGCAGCTCTCCCTCAGACACAGACTGGATGCGATGGGTTTCTGATCGCGCCAGTCTCCGTCATTCAGACGTTCCAGCAATGCACGTCCCGCTTCAATACCAATCTTACGATGGGGTACTGCCATCGTCGTCAGCGGCGGCTGACAGACACGGCTGACGTCGCTGTCGCCAAACCCGACCACGGCCAAATCGTCCGGCACCTTGATCCGCCTGCGCTGGCACTCGTACAGCGCGCCACAGGCCAGTTCATCTGAGACGCAAACCAGCGCATCCAGCTCCGGCCACGCCAGCAGAAATTCAGGAAGTTGTGCGGCCCCTGTCGAAAAGCTCGGCGGCATGGCGGCGTTAATCACCCGGTTAGGCGACATATGGTGGCGCAGCATCGCTTTGTACCAGCCCTGCAAATGCTGCTGGAAAATCCACTGCTCCTGGTTGGCACACAGCAGGCCGATGTTTTGGTAGCCGCGTTTGATGACCATTTCCGTAAGTTCATACATGGCCGCGACGTTATCAATCCCGATATTCATATCGATAGGATCGGCGCGCATGGCGCCCATCTCCATCACCGGAATCGAGGCGTTTTTTAGCCAGTGACGCACGGTGTCAGTATGTTCGACGCTGAGCAATATCGCTGCGGCGATATTTGACGCCAGCAGCGTTTCCAGCAATTTCTCTTCCTGTTCAAGACGATGCTGGGATTCGGCCAGCATGATCTGATAGCCGGCGGGCTGTAACACCTGCTGGAGCCCGGCGAACATTTCGGAACAACCGGCTTCGGAAAGATTGGGGACGACCATCGCAATCGTCCATGACGAGGCCGAAGCCAGCGCACTGGCTGCAAGATTCGGCATATAGCCTAACTCTTGTACCGCGGCTTCTATTTTTTCTCGCAGTTTATCGGAAACCTGTTCAGGCGTGCGGAGAGCACGGGACACGGTCATTGTGCCCACACCGGCAAGCTGTGCGACATCGGCAAGTGTCACTTTACCGGTACTGCGCCGTTTTCGGGTTAGAGACATACACCTTCCTGCTGACAGGACGCCACTCATTTCATCCTTCGCTTCACGTGACAGGCAGTATACGCCTTAAATCCCTTTTTTTGCTGTGATTTCGCGCCAGGATGTCAATTTGATAGCGCTATCACACTTCTGAATGTTAGATCTTGGTAGCGCTATCTTTGTGATCCCGATCGCAGCCAATTCGTTATGCGTTGAATAAAGTTTGTTCATCTTTAGCGCGATGTCGGGAGGGAAAATGCTCAAAAAGTGGATATATGATACAACCATCACGCTGCAGGATAGCGTTGAGAGTTGGCCGCAGGCGCTGGAGATATGCGCGAAACCGTTGCTGGAGCTGCAGGTCATTGCGCCGGAATACGTAACGGCCATCATTGAGCAGCACCACACTTTAGGACCCTATTATGTGCTGGCACCAGGGCTGGCCATGCCGCATGCGCGGCCGGAAGAGGGGGCAAAAGGACTGGGCCTCTCATTATTAAAACTCAGGAAGGGCGTTTCATTCGGTGCAGGCGAATTTGATCCCGTCGATGTGATCGTTATGCTTGCAGCACCGGATAAACACAGCCATATCGAAATGATCTCCGCGCTGGCTGAATTATTTTCAAGCGATGAGGATATGGCGGAATTACATCAGGCGAATACCCTGGAGGAAATTAAAACGATAATCGACCGCTTCTGATTTAATTATTTAATCCGACTCGTCACACACATTACGCGCAAGCGTGATGGGACATACTCTACGCAAAAAAGGGGACAACAATGAAAATCATGGCTATATGCGGTTCTGGCCTGGGCAGTAGTTTTATGGTCGAAATGAATATTAAAAAAGTGCTTAAGAAGCTGGACATTGACGCCGAGGTTGAGCACTCCGATCTCTCTTCAGCCACGCCCGGTGCGGCCGATCTTTTCGTGATGGCGAAAGATATTGCCTCCAGCGCCAGCGTGCCGGAAAACCAGCTGGTGGTGATCAATAACATCATCGATATCAACGAACTTGAAGCGCAGCTGCGTGCCTGGTTCGAAAGACAATAACCCTGATAAGGCGAGGTGGATATGTTTATCCTTGAAACGCTGAATTTCGTTGTCGATATTTTAAAAGTCCCTTCAGTGCTGGTGGGCCTGATTGCCTTAATTGGTCTCGTTGCGCAGAAAAAAGCCTTTTCTGACGTTGTAAAAGGGACCATTAAAACTATTCTCGGGTTTATTGTGCTGGGCGGTGGCGCCACCGTGCTGGTGGGGTCTTTAAATCCATTAGGCGGTATGTTTGAACACGCCTTTAATATCCAGGGCATTATTCCCAATAATGAAGCGATTGTTTCCATTGCGCTGGAAAAATATGGGGCCTCGACCGCGCTGATTATGGCATTTGGGATGGTGGCCAATATTCTCGTCGCCCGCTTTACCCGTCTGAAGTATATCTTCCTGACCGGACACCACACGTTCTACATGGCGTGCATGATTGGGGTGATCCTCACGGTTGCGGGCTTTGAAGGGGTAGGGCTGGTCTTTACGGGGTCGCTGATCCTCGGGCTGGTCATGGCCTTCTTCCCGGCGATCGCGCAGCGTTACATGAAGCGCATTACCGGCAACGATGATATTGCTTTCGGCCATTTCGGCACCCTGGGCTACGTGCTGTCCGGCTGGATTGGCAGCAAGGTCGGCAAAGGTTCACGTTCAACCGAAGAGATGAACCTGCCGAAGAACCTGAGCTTCCTGCGTGACAGCTCGATCTCCATCTCTCTGACCATGATGATTATCTACCTGATCATGGCGGTGAGCGCCGGGCGTGAATACGTCGAGGCGACCTTCAGCGGCGGTCAGAACTACCTGGTCTACGCCATTATCATGGCAATCACCTTCGCCGCAGGGGTGTTCATCATCCTGCAGGGTGTACGCCTGATTCTGGCAGAAATCGTCCCGGCCTTTACCGGCTTCTCAGAAAAACTGGTGCCCAATGCGCGTCCGGCCCTGGACTGCCCGGTGGTCTATCCGTATGCGCCCAACGCGGTGCTGATTGGCTTCCTGTTCAGCTTCCTCGGGGGGATCGTGGGGTTAATTATCTGCGGCCAGTTTAACTGGGTGCTGATCCTGCCGGGCGTGGTGCCGCACTTCTTCACCGGCGCAACCGCGGGCGTGTTTGGTAACGCCACCGGTGGACGTCGCGGGGCAATGATTGGCGCCTTTGCCAACGGGCTCTTAATCACCTTCCTGCCGGTGCTGCTGCTGCCAGTACTGGGAGCCATTGGCTTTGCCAATACCACTTTCTCGGACGCTGATTTCGGCGCCGTCGGGATTGTGCTTGGCAACCTGGCGCGCTTCCTGTCACCACTGGCCATCACCGGGCTTGTCGTTGCGTTGTTCGCGCTGCTGGTGGCGTACAACGTGTTCGCGAAAAACAAATCTGCGGGTGGTAATGCGCAGGAAAACACCGGAGCCAAATCATGAATGAGAATGAGATAACCGAACTCGCGCGTCAAATTCGACTCGAGACCCTGAAATCGCTGACGCAGCTGGGATTTGGTCACTACGGCGGCAGTATGTCGGTCGTCGAAACCCTGGCCGTACTGTACGGTGCGGTAATGAAAATTGACCCGGCAGACCCGGACTGGCCAGAACGAGACTACTTTGTCCTGTCGAAGGGCCATGCGGGACCGGCCCTGTACAGTACGCTGGCGATTAAGGGCTATTTCCCGATGGAAGAGCTGAGCACGCTTAACCAGAACAACACACGCCTGCCAAGCCATCCGGACCGGCTAAAAACACGCGGTGTGGATGCCACGACCGGTTCGCTTGGCCAAGGGATCTCCATCGCGGGCGGCATGGCGCTGTCGCACAAGCTGGCCGGGCGGTCAAATCGGGTCTTTTGCATCGTCGGTGACGGCGAGCTGAACGAAGGGCAGTGCTGGGAAGCGTTCCAGTTTATTGCCCACCATCGTCTTAACAACCTGACGATATTTGTGGACTGGAATAAACAACAACTTGATGGCGAGCTGGATGAGATCATCTGCGCGTTCGATCTGGAAGGGAAATTCCGCGCCTTTGGTTTTGACGTGGTGACGGTGAAAGGAGATGACATCCCGGCACTGCTGAAGGTCACTGCACCGGTTCCGCCAGCGGATGCGCGTCCGCGGGTGGTGATCCTCGACAGCATCAAAGGACAGGGAGTGGCGTATCTGGAACAGCTGGGTAACTCGCACCATCTGCGATTGACCCCGGAGAGCAAAGCGGCCCTCGACGAGGCGATCCGCCAGCTGGAGGTAACACATGATTAAGGTTGCACCTGCAGGACAGAAAGATGCCATAGAGATGCGTAAGATCTACGCGGGCTTTGTGGCAAAACAGATTGAAGCCGGGAGCGAGATCATCGCCCTGGAAGCGGATCTGATGAGCTCAATGGCGATGGACGGCGTGGCGCGCGATTATCCGCAACATGTGATCAACTGCGGCATTATGGAGGCCAACGTGATCGGTACCGCGGCCGGGCTGTCACTCACCGGCCGCAAGCCGTTTGTTCATACCTTTACCGCGTTTGCCAGCCGTCGCTGCTTCGACCAGCTGTTTATGTCCCTGGACTACCAGCGTAATAACGTGAAGGTTATTGCCTCGGATGCGGGCGTGACGGCCTGCCACAACGGCGGGACGCATATGTCGTTCGAGGATATGGGCATTGTGCGCGGTCTGGCGCATTCGGTAGTGCTGGAGGTGACCGACGCGGTGATGTTTGAAGACATACTGCGCCAGCTTATCGACCTCGACGGGTTCTACTGGGTACGTACTATCCGTAAGCAGGCGCCGAGCGTGTATGCCCCGGGTTCAACGTTTACCATCGGCAAAGGCAATGTGCTGCGCGAAGGAAGCGACATTACCCTGATTGCCAACGGCATTATGGTGGCCGAAGCGCTGGAAGCGGCCCGTCAGCTTGAGCAGGAGGGCGTTAGCGCGGCAGTGATAGACATGTTTACCCTGAAGCCCATCGACCGGATGCTGGTGAAAAACTACGCCGAGAAAACCGGGCGGATCGTGACCTGCGAAAACCATAGCATTCACAATGGGCTGGGCTCGGCGGTGGCGGAAGTGCTGGTGGAGACCTGCCCGGTGCCGATGCGTCGCGTGGGGGTGAAGGAGCGTTACGGCCAGGTAGGGACGCAGGACTTCCTGCAGAAGGAGTATGGCCTGACGGCGCATGACATTGTTTCAGCGGCGCGAGAGCTGCTGTAAATAAAAAAGGCGACCCGTGAGTGGTCGCCTTTTTGTTGCCCGGTGGCGCTAGCGCTTACCGGGCCTACGGTCCTGTAGGCCGGATAAGCGAAGCGCCATCCGGCAAGACCTTATTTACTGCTGCTGAGAAGACTGGATCGCCGTCAGCGCGATGGTGTAGACGATATCGTCTACCAGCGCGCCACGGGACAGGTCGTTCACAGGTTTGCGCATACCCTGCAGCATTGGCCCGATGGAGATCAGGTCTGCTGAACGCTGTACCGCTTTGTAGGTGGTGTTACCGGTGTTCAGATCCGGGAAGATGAACACGGTAGCGCGACCTGCAACCGGGGAGTTTGGCGCTTTGGATTTCGCAACGTCAGCCATAACTGCGGCATCGTACTGCAGCGGGCCGTCGATCATCAGATCAGGGCGTTTTTCCTGTGCAATACGGGTCGCTTCACGCACTTTCTCTACGTCGCTACCTGCACCAGAGGTGCCGGTGGAGTAGGAGAGCATCGCGACGCGTGGTTCGATACCGAAGGCAATCGCGGAGTCCGCGGACTGGATTGCGATTTCAGCCAGCTGCTCTGCGGTTGGATCCGGGTTGATCGCACAGTCGCCGTAAACGTAAACCTGTTCAGGCAGCAGCATGAAGAACACGGAGGAAACCAGAGAGCTGCCTGGAGCCGTTTTGATCAGCTGCAGCGGTGGACGGATGGTGTTCGCGGTAGTGTGAACCGCACCGGATACCAGGCCGTCAACTTCGTCCTGCTCCAGCATCAGCGTACCCAGCACCACGTTGTCTTCCAGTTGCTCACGCGCAACGGCTTCGGTCATGCCTTTGTTCTTACGCAGCTCGACCAGACGGGCAACGTAGCTTTCGCGAACCACTTCTGGATCAACGATTTCGATGCCAGCACCCAGCTCAACGCCCTGGGATGCCGCAACGCGGTTAATCTCATCCGGGTTACCCAGCAGCACACAGGTCGCGATGCCGCGCTCTGCACAGATAGCTGCCGCTTTCACGGTACGTGGTTCGTCGCCTTCTGGCAGAACAACACGTTTGCCCGCTTTACGCGCCAGCTCGGTCAGCTGGTAACGGAAGGCCGGAGGAGACAGACGACGGCTGCGCTCGGAGGTCGCGGTCAGGGATTCGATCCAGTCTGCGTTGATGTAGCTTGCAACGTATTCCTGAACTTTCTCGATACGCTCGTGGTCATCAACCGGCACTTCCAGGTTGAAGCTCTGCAGGCTCAGGGAGGTCTGCCAGGTGTTGGTATTAACCATGAATACCGGCAGGCCAGTCGCGAACGCGCGTTCGCACAGCTTGCTGACGCGTGGATCCATCTCGTAAGCACCGGTCAGCAGGATAGCACCGATTTCTACGCCATTCATCGCGGCCAGGCAGGCAGCAACCAGCACGTCTGGACGATCTGCGGAGGTCACCAGCAGGGAACCTGCACGGAAGTGCTCCAGCATGTGCGGAATGCTGCGGGCGCAGAAGGTCACGGATTTCACGCGGCGGGTATTGATGTCGCCTTCGTTGATCACGGTGGCGTTCAGGTGGCGCGCCATATCGATGGCACGGGTGGCAATCAGATCGAAGCTCCACGGCACCGCGCCCAGAACCGGCAGCGGGCTGGATTCCTGCAGTTTAGCCGGGTCAACTTTAATGACTTTCGCTTTGGAAGAGTCGTCGAAGATCTCGGACAGGTCAGGACGCGTACGGCCCTGCTCATCCACAGGCGCATTCAGTTTGTTGACGATTACGCCCGTGATGTTGGTGTTTTTAGTACCACCGAAGCTGCTGCGGGTCAGTTCGATACGCTCTTTCAGCTGCTCTGGGGTATCTGTGCCCTGAGACATCACAAAGACGATCTCGGCGTTCAGGGTTTTCGCAATTTCGAAGTTCAGCGACTGGGCAAACTGGTGTTTGCGGGTCGGAACCAGGCCTTCAACCAGCACCACTTCCGCGTCTTTTGTATTGGCGTGGTAGTTGGCGATGATCTCTTCCATCAGCACGTCTTTCTGGTTGCTGGAGAGCAGAGATTCAACGTGGTTCATCTTCAGCGGTTCGGCCGCTGGCAGATTGGAGTTCTTACGAACGATGGTGGTGGTCTGGTCTGGCGCATCGCCACCGGCACGTGGCTGGGCGATTGGCTTAAAGATGCTCAGACGAACGCCTTTGCGTTCCATAGCACGGATCACGCCAAGGCTGACGCTGGTCAGGCCGACGCTGGTTCCGGTAGGGATCAGCATAATAGTACGGGACACGGTTTATCCTCTTTCGTTACCGCCTGATTGTGGCGGGTGACAAAACAGCACCGCCAGCAGAGCTGGCGGTGTGGAATCAAGCAGTCAGACGGTGCGCGTCTTGCGCGATGACCAGCTCTTCGTTTGTTGGGATAACGAGAGCAGGGCGGGTGCCTTCTTTGTTGATGAAGCCAGACTTGCCGAAGCGGGCAGCCAGGTTACGCTCGTGATCAACCTCAAAGCCCAGAACGCCCAGTTTGCCCAAGGACAGTTCGCGAACCATTGCCGCGTTCTCACCGATACCACCGGTGAAGACAACAGCGTCAAGACGGCCATCCATCAGCGCAGTGTAAGAGCCGATGTATTTCGCCAGACGGTGGCAGTAAACGTCCATTGCACGTTTAGCGTCTTCTTTCTCTGCGTAGTTGTCTTCAACGTAACGGCAGTCGCTGGTGACTTCGGTCAGACCCAGCAGGCCAGACTCTTTGGTCAGCATTTTGTTGATCTGGTCAACGCTCATGCCCAGGGTGTCGTGCAGGTGGAAGATGATCGCCGGGTCGATGTCACCGGAACGCGTACCCATCACCAGACCTTCCAGCGGGGTCAGACCCATGGAGGTATCAACACATTTACCGTTGCGGATTGCAGAAACGGAACCACCGTTGCCCAGGTGGCAAGTGATGATGTTCACTTCTTCAACCGGTTTGTTCAGCACTTTTGCCGCTTCCTGAGTTACATAGAAGTGGCTGGTGCCGTGCGCGCCATAGCGACGAACACCGTGCTCTTTGTAGAGGCTGTATGGCAGGGCATAGAGGTAAGACTCTTCCGGCATGGTCTGATGGAACGCGGTGTCAAACACGGCCACGTTTTTGTCTTTCAGATTCGGGAAGGATTTCAGCGCTTCAGCGATACCGATCAGGTGCGCCGGGTTGTGCAGCGGTGCAAAAGATGCAGAGTCTTTGATGCCCTGGATAACAGAGTCGTCAATCACGACGGAACTGGTGTATTTCTCGCCACCATGGACGATACGGTGACCAATCGCAGTCAGCTGAGCAGACAGTTCTGGTTTTTGTGCCAGAATAGTGTTAACGATAAAGTTCAGCGCTTCACTGTGAGCGGCGCCTGCACCTAAAGCCGCTTCTTGTTTGCTGCCGTCCATCTTCCACTTGATACGTGCTTCAGGCAGATGGAAACATTCGGCCAAACCAGAGAGGTACTCGTCACCGTTGAGCGCATCGATGATGGCGAATTTCAGTGAGGAGCTACCGCAGTTCAGAACCAGTACTAACTTACTCGACATGGAAGTACCTATAATTGATACGTGGCTAAAAAAACGTCAAAGAGTCTAAAAGCGTAACGCATGCTGACCCAGACATTTATGATTAACATCATGCCAAACGAACATTCTGGCAGGATGGAAGAAATACCTATGATTTTAAGCCATTTTGAACATTTTTCAGACAATGGCATAATATGCGATAATTTGACGAGTTAACGATTCTCGTCTACGGCCCTATCAGGCTGGCACAGGATACCCGATACGGGGTAGTGATGACAAAATATTTTGAACGTTGTCATAGCTTGTTGTGGTTTTGCACGAAAATTTTAATTTTTATATGTGAAGTTGAGGTATGCCATGTCGACACCTGAGATCCCGTCCGTGAATTTTTTTAGTCTGTTTCGTCGGGGACAGCATTACGCGAAGACGTGGCCGATGGAAAAACGCCTTGCGCCCATGTTCATTGAGAATCGCACAATCCGCGCCACGCGCTACGCGATTCGCTTCATGCCTCCTGTCGCTATTTTTACCCTCTGCTGGCAAATTGCGCTGGGCGGACAGCTCGGCCCTGCCGTGGCGACGGCGCTTTTTGCGTTGAGCTTGCCGATGCAGGGGCTGTGGTGGTTAGGTAAGCGTTCAATCACACCTCTGCCGCCTTCTATTTTACACTGGTTTTATGATGTTCGCGGGAAACTGGAAGAAGCCGGTCAGGCGCTCGCTCCGGTTGAAGGCAAGCCCGATTATCAGGCGCTGGCTGACACGCTTAAGCGAGCTTTTAAGCAACTTGATAAAACATTCCTCGATGATTTGTGATTGATCATCGAAACGACTAATAAAAGAAGGCACAGTAACACACCGTTACCGTGTCTTTTTTTTCAAGTGCCATGCGCTACAGGAGTCGAAAGATGGAAATGACCCATGCTCAACGTCTGATTTTGTCCAACCAGTACAAAATGATGACTATGCTTGATCCCGATAACGCTGAGCGCTACAGCCGCCTGCAGACCATCGTCGAACGCGGCTTTGGTTTGCAGATGCGTGAACTGGACCGCGAGTTTGGCGAGCTGAAAGAAGAAACCTGCCGCATCGTGATCGACATTATGGAGATGTACCACGCGCTTCATGTGTCCTGGACCAACCTGAAAGATCAGCAGTCCATTGACGAGCGCCGCGTCACTTTCTTAGGCTTTGATGCTGCGACGGAAGCGCGCTATCTGAGCTACGTCCGCTTTATGGTGAATACAGAAGGGCGTTATACGCACTTTGATGCGGGCACCCACGGCTTTAACGCGCAGACCCCTATGTGGGAAAAATACCAGCGCATGCTGAGCGCATGGCACGCCTGCCCGCGCCAGTACCACTTAAGCAGCAACGAAATCCAACAAATCATTAATGCCTGACGGAGGTGCGTGTGCAGTGTAGAGGTTTTCTGTTTGATCTGGACGGTACGCTGGTGGATTCGCTACCGGTTGTAGAGCGTTCATGGTGCCATTGGGCGGACAGACATGGCATCGACCATCAGGACGTGCTGAATTTTATCCACGGCAAACAGGCCATAACCTCGCTCCGCCATTTTCTGGCGGGACGCTCTGAGGACGAAATTCAGGCAGAGTTTAAATATCTGGAACACATTGAAGCCACCGATACGGACGGCATTACTGCGTTACCCGGTGCTCGTGAACTGCTTGAGCATTTGAATGAAGCGGAAATTCCGTGGGCCATTGTCACCTCCGGCTCGGTTCCCGTGGCTCACGCTCGTCATAAGGCGGCGGGTTTACCCACGCCGGACGTGTTCATTACCGCTGAGCGCGTGAAACGCGGCAAACCGGAGCCTGATGCCTTTTTGCTGGGTGCAGAACTGCTGGGCATCCCCCCGGCGGAGTGCGTGGTGGTGGAAGATGCGGCAGCGGGCGTGCTGGCCGGATTGAACGCCGGCAGCCACGTTATTGCCGTCAACGTTCCGGCCGATTCTCCCCGGCTGGACGAGGCGGACTTTGTGCTCAATACGCTGACCGCGCTTGATATCGCTAAGGCGCCAGACGGTATTGTAACCGTCTCGCTAAAAGTGTAATCCCATGATTTAGCCCCACGCTGCTGGGGCTTTTTATGGCACAATTTCGCATCTCTCTCTGACAAGGACATGTTGTGAACGGTGAACTGATCTGGGTGCTCAGCCTGCTTTTAATCGCCATCATTCTGTTTGCTACAGGCAAAGTGCGCATGGATGCCGTCGCTTTGTTTGTTATCGTTGCGTTTGCGCTGAGCGGTACGCTCACGCTGCCGGAAGCCTTCTCGGGGTTTAGCGATCCCAACGTCATTCTGATTGCCGCGCTGTTTATTATCGGCGACGGGCTGGTGCGCACCGGCGTGGCGACCCTCGTGGGGGCATGGCTGGTGAGGGTGGCTGGCAACAGCGAAACCAAAATGCTGATCTACCTCATGCTAACGGTCGCCGGGCTGGGAGCCTTTATGAGCTCGACGGGCGTCGTTGCCATCTTTATCCCGGTGGTGTTGAGCGTCTCCATGCGGATGCAAACCTCACCGTCGCGCCTGATGATGCCCCTGAGCTTTGCTGGGCTCATCAGCGGCATGATGACCCTGGTGGCCACGCCGCCAAACCTGGTGGTCAACAGCGAGCTGATACGTGAAGGGCTGGAGGGCTTTAGCTTCTTCAGCGTCACCCCGCTTGGGCTGGTCATTTTGTTGATGGGTGTGGTGTATATGCTGCTGACTCGTTTCGCCCTGAAAGGCGAGAAGCAGGATAAAACTAAAGATGGCTGGAAACGACGCACCTTCCGCGATCTGATCAAAGAGTACCGTCTGGCCGGCCGCGCCCGCCGTCTAGCTATTCGTCCCGGTTCGCCAATGGTCGGCCAGCGCCTGGATGACCTGAAGCTGCGCGAACGGTATGGCGCGAACGTGATCGGCGTGGAGCGCTGGCGTCGCTTTCGCCGGGTCATCGTCAACGTGAACGGGGTGTCCGAATTCCGGGCGCGTGACGTTCTGCTGATCGATATGTCCACCGCAGAGGTCGATCTGCGTGAGTTTTGCAGTGAGCAGCTGCTGGAGCCGATGGTGCTACGCGGAGAGTATTTCTCCGACCAGGCGCTGGATGTGGGTATGGCGGAAGTGTCGCTGATCCCGGAATCGGAATTGTTGGGCAAAACCGTGCGTGAAATGGGGTTCCGTACCCGCTACGGCCTTAATGTCGTCGGCCTGAAGCGTGATGGCGTGGCGATGGAAGGGGCCGTGGTGGATGAGCCTATCCTGCTGGGCGATATTTTTCTCGTGGTGGGTAACTGGAAGCTTATCAGCCAACTCGGCCAAAAAGGCCGCGATTTTGTGGTACTCAACATGCCCGTTGAGGAGAGCGATGCCTCTCCGGCCCACAGCCAGGCGCCTCACGCCATTTTTTGTCTGGTGCTGATGGTGGCACTAATGCTCACCGACGAGATCCCGAACCCGGTGGCGGCGATTATTGCCTGCCTGTTAATGGGCAAGTTTCGCTGTATTGATGCCGAGAGCGCCTATAAAGCAATTCACTGGCCAAGCATCATTTTGATTGTCGGGATGATGCCATTCGCCCTTGCCCTGCAAAAAACCGGTGGGGTGGATTTAGTGGTTAAAGGGCTCATGGACATCGGCGGGGGATACGGTCCGTATATGATGATGGTGTGCCTGTTCGTGATGTGCGCCACGATAGGGCTGTTCATTTCCAATACCGCCACGGCGGTGCTGATGGCGCCCATTGCACTGGCGATGGCGAAATCGATGGGCGTGTCGCCGTACCCCTTTGCGATGATGGTGGCGATGGCGGCCTCTGCGGCGTTTATGACGCCGGTCTCTTCGCCGGTTAACACGCTGGTACTGGGGCCGGGGAATTACCGCTTTAGCGATTTCGTGAAGATTGGCGTACCGTTCACCATACTGGTGATGCTGGTATGTGTGGTGCTGATTCCGGTGTTATTCCCGTTTTAGCGTGAGCGCAGAAACGTTGGCCGGGTAAGGCGAAGCCGCCACCCGGCGAAAAATTACAACGGAGAATCCTGGCTGATCTCATCCAGCGATAAATGGAAGCTCGGCACAAACACCTGCATAAAATAATCCATCTCTTCGCTGCGGCGGGAGTCCAGCGTCTTCTCCAGACGCGTTTTGGCCAGTAAAAATTCGTTATTCCCCGCGGACAACTCTTCCAGACATTTCAGATAGGCACACAGCGCGTCCGCCTGCTTCACCAGTGACTTTTCCTCTTCCGTATACTGATGTTCGTCAATCAGCGGCTCAAAGACGTCACGTAGCTCTTCCGGAACCATCTCAATCAGCTTTTGCTGGGCAATCTTCTCAATGGCCTTATATTCCTGTGCAATCTGCGAGTTGAAGTATTTCACCGGCGTGGGGAGATCCCCGGTCAGCACTTCGGACGCATCGTGATACATCGCCAGCAGCGCGATACGTTCCGCATTGACCTGACCGTTGAATTTGCGGTTTTTAATGGCCGCAAGGGCATGCGCGACCATTGCAACCTGCAGACTATGTTCTGAGACATTTTCGGTGCGCACATTGCGCATCAAAGGCCAGCGGTTGATGAGTTTCAGGCGGGAGAGGTGGGCAAAAAAATGACTCTGACTCATAGGTTACCTTTTGTCTTCACTGCGACAGACTTCATTGTGCGGGGAGGGGAGGGAAGATGCAAATTTGCGGATTTTGAAGGCCGGGTTAGCGTAGCGCCACCCGGCAGAATGATTGTGTTACTGGTGGTAGCCGGAGAGGAATCGCCCGAAGCGGCTGATGGCCATTTCGAGGTCGTCTTCGCGCGGCAACGTCACGATACGAACGTGATCCGGCCATGGCCAGTTAAAGGCCGTGCCCTGAACCAGCAGCACTTTTTCCTGCAGCAGGAAATCAAGCACCATTTTTTGGTCATCGTGAATGTTGAAGCGCTTCGCGTCGATTTTCGGGAACATGTAAAGCGCACCGTTAGGCTTCACGCATGAGACGCCAGGGATGTCGTTGATCAGCTCCCAGGCGCGGTTACGCTGTTCGTACAGGCGGCCGCCGGGCACGATGAACTCGCTGATGCTCTGATAACCGCCCAGCGCCGTCTGGATCGCGTGCTGGGCCGGAACGTTGGCACACAAACGCATGGAAGCCAGCATCTCCAGCCCTTCAATGTAACCTTTCGCATGTTTTTTCGGACCGTTGAGGACCATCCAGCCCTGGCGGAAACCGGCCACACGGTAAGTTTTAGACAGGCCGTTAAAGGTGACGGTCAGCAGGTCTGGCGCCAGCGCGGCGATAGAGTGGTGCTGCGCGGCGTCATACAGGATCTTGTCGTAAATTTCATCAGCGAAGATGATCAGGTTATGCTGACGGGCGATCTCCACGATCTCCATCAGCAGCGCTTTAGAGTAGACGGCACCCGTCGGGTTGTTCGGGTTAATAATCACGATGCCGCGCGTACGCGGGGTGATTTTTGCACGAATATCATCGAGGTCCGGGAACCAGTCAGAGGATTCGTCGCAGAGATAGTGCACCGCCTTACCGCTGGAGAGTGATACGGCCGCCGTCCACAGCGGGTAATCCGGGGCGGGTACCAGCATTTCGTCGCCGCTGTTCAGCAATGCCTGCATGGCCTGCACGATCAGCTCAGAGACGCCGTTGCCGATATAAATATCCTCAACGGTAACGTCACGCATACCGCGTGCCTGGTAGTGCTGCATAATGGCTTTGCGTGCGGAGTAGAGTCCTTTTGAATCACAATAGCCTTGTGCAGTAGGCAGGTTGCGGATCACATCAACCAGGATTTCATCCGGCGCTTCAAAACCAAACGGCGCAGGGTTACCAATGTTGAGTTTCAGAACCTTATTGCCTTCTTCTTCCAGGCGTTTTGCCTCTTTGAGAACCGGGCCACGGATGTCGTAACAGACGTTATCTAGCTTGCTGGATTTTTCGATAGGGGACATGAACCTTTAACCTTTTCGCTATTATTGCCGCTCCCTGCCGTGGAAGTCAGCACGGAACAATGTACTCCCCCCTCGCTTCGTTTTGAAGGGTAAACAGAAGAAGATTTTGTGCAATAGAAAAAATTCTGTTGAATCTCTTTCGCTGCCTGCGTTGAAATTTTCTGGTCTAAAGTTATGCATGAAAGCGTTTTATTAGGTTAATTGTGCTGTTAATTTTAATCTTTGTTGCATATTGTGCTATTAAAAATAAAATAGCGGCCAGGGTTAAGGCGGAAGTTTACCTGAGTGACTTTTCGTAAAATCTGAGTGCTTCAATAGATCACGCTGTAATAGCAGGCTTTGGTTAAAAGTTGCTCATGTGAAATTAATGTTAAGTGTTATTAATGATTGGCCTTAATCTAAATTAAAATTTATTTATTATTAACCTACAAAATGCAACTTTAGTTAATTTTAATAAAATTAGTTTAGAAGCCTAACAACAACCTTTAATCCTGAATATTGCGATAAGACTTATAAATAAAGTGGATTTGAGTTAAGATGTCTTTAAGGAAAGCAGAGGAAAGACGTATGTGATTTGTATATCTTGCCCTGATTTTCTGAATTAATTGATTGTTATTGTTGGAGTTATCTCTGGCTGGCGTGTGCAAAGCACAACCTGCAACGTTGACAGCGCTGCGATAAAGATGGCAGAAAAGGTGTCATTACCTTTAATGTAATTTACATTAACCTGCGATCATCTAAATATCCTGAACGTTTAAGAGAATAAAAATAACGTCATGAAACGTGCTTTCTGACTGTTGATATATACACTAAAGCAGCACAATAACTATCTGTCAGGCAGTCTGCCGGGCCGGGATGCGAGGGAAAACTCCAGAAGGAATTGCTTAACTGTTACACACAGCTTCAACCCGGGCAGCTCCGCACGAGCAACCTGAAAGTGAATAGATATGATAAATGCAAATCGTCCGATAATGAATCTCGACCTCGATCTGCTGAGAACGTTTGTTGCGGTCGCAGACCTCAACACTTTTGCAGCAGCTGCTGCCGCAGTTTGCCGAACCCAGTCCGCCGTCAGTCAGCAAATGCAGCGTCTGGAACAACTGGTTGGTAAAGAGCTTTTTGCCCGTCATGGCCGTAATAAGCTCTTAACGGAACACGGTATTCAGCTACTGGGTTATGCCAGGAAAATACTTCGCTTTAATGACGAAGCATGTATGTCATTAATGTTTAGCAACCTTCAGGGTGTGCTAACGTTAGGTGCATCTGATGAGTCAGCGGATACTATATTGCCGTTCCTTCTTAATCGAATCAGTTCGGTTTATCCGAAGCTTGCGCTGGATGTTAGCGTGAAGCGTAATGCTTTTATGATTGAGATGTTAAAAGAGAACGAGGTTGACCTCGTGGTCACTACGCATCGTCCCGGCCAATTTAATTGCCTGACGCTGCGAACGTCTCCTACGCACTGGTATTGCGCGGCGGAATATGTGCTTCAGCAAGGCGAGCCTGTTCCACTGGTCTTACTGGACGATCCTAGCCCATTCCGCGATATGGTGCTGGCGGCGCTCAACGAGGCCAACATTCCGTGGCGACTGGCGTATGTGGCCTCCACATTGCCTGCCGTTCGCGCAGCGGTCAAAGCCGGCCTTGGCGTAACGGCGCGTCCGGTGGAGATGATGAGCCCGGATCTGCGGGTGCTGGGAAAATCCGATGGACTCCCTTCGCTGCCGGATACGGAGTATCTGCTGTGCCACAACACGTCCAGTAACAACGAGCTGGCGAAAGTGGTGTTCGAAGCAATGGAGAACTACCATAACCCGTGGCAGTTCGAGCATGTTACCCACGAAGGGGGGGATGACTCCCTGATCGTTGAAGGTGACTTTGAGTGATCGAGAGCTCAAAATTCTGGTAACAAAATGTAAGTGTAAAAAAATGCCACTCGCGCGATTTTCGCATGGAGTGGCTTTTTTTTTGCACAAATTCTCTCCGCTAATGAGAGTGAAATGAAAAGAGTTCTTAATTATCAATAAGTAAAATACAGTCGATTAAAGTCTGAACAAATTCTTTTCTCACTTCCTTCCCGCGCCCGGCATGTTAATAAAACAGGAAAGATGTTGCCGTTTTACCGGTTGAATTAACAAAAGCGTGTCTCAGATCAAGAAAATACTCCCATTTAGGGGGAGGAATCGTTGGCAAATCCTGTCAAAATAGGAGGGTTATTTTTTTTACTTCCAAAACGGACACGATTCAACAACATGCATTTGACGAAAAGTCAGGTAACCACCAGGGTTAAAGGGCACCAAATGTTAATGAGAATCGCTCGATGTAATTTAATGTGAAGAAACCTTTGTTAAAGTTGACAATAGGTTATAGAAAGGAGTAAAAAACCCCATCATTTTGCTGTCTACGTCTCATTTCTGACAGTTAGTGTAAGGTTATTTGTTCCTCCCCATGAATCGATGTGATGCCCATCTGCCAGCAAGAGCAGTGTCGTTGGTATCACTTTTGATGAGTAAGCAATGAGTATGTCAACATCCACAGAAGTCATCGCTCATCACTGGGCATTCGCAATCTTTCTTATTGTAGCCATTGGCCTGTGCTGCCTGATGTTAGTCGGCGGCTGGTTCCTGGGCGGTCGCGCCCGCGCAAGGCACAAAAACACCCCTTTCGAATCAGGTATTGATTCAGTAGGTTCCGCTCGCTTACGCCTGTCTGCCAAGTTCTATCTGGTAGCCATGTTCTTCGTCATCTTTGACGTGGAAGCGCTTTACCTTTTCGCATGGTCGACCTCCATCCGCGAAAGTGGTTGGGTAGGCTTTGTCGAGGCCGCAATTTTCATTTTAGTGCTACTGGCCGGTCTGGTTTATCTGGTGCGTATTGGCGCGCTTGACTGGACGCCTGCGCGTTCACGTCGTGAACACATCAACCCGGAAAACAGTATCTCTAATCGTCAGCAGTAACAGCGAGGCAATAAGATGGATTATACGCTCACCCGCATAGATCCTAACGGTGAGAATGACCGTTACCCCCTGCAAAAACAGGAGATCGTAACCGACCCCCTGGAGCAAGAAGTCAATAAAAGCGTGTACATGGGCAAGCTCGAACATGCCATGCACGATATGGTCAACTGGGGTCGTAAGAACTCCATCTGGCCATACAACTTTGGCCTTTCCTGCTGCTACGTTGAAATGGTGACGTCATTCACTGCGGTGCATGACGTTGCGCGTTTTGGGGCAGAGGTACTGCGTGCATCCCCACGTCAGGCTGACCTGATGGTGGTGGCCGGTACGTGCTTTACCAAGATGGCACCGGTTATTCAGCGTCTTTATGACCAGATGCTGGAGCCAAAATGGGTTATCTCCATGGGCGCATGTGCAAACTCTGGCGGTATGTACGACATTTATTCCGTTGTGCAGGGCGTAGATAAGTTTATTCCAGTGGATGTATACATCCCGGGTTGCCCGCCACGTCCGGAAGCTTACATGCAAGCGCTGATGCTGCTGCAGGAGTCTATCGGTAAAGAACGCCGCCCGCTGTCGTGGGTTGTTGGCGATCAGGGTGTCTATCGCGCGAACATGCAGTCTGAGCGCGAGCGTAAACGTGGTGAACGTATTGCCGTCACCAACCTGCGTACGCCTGACGAAATTTAATTTGCGCCTGTGGGCCTGGAGAACACCTTCGCATATCACTACTCAAATAGCGCGAAGCCAGGCTTAACAGTCACCACGGACCATTTGCAATGGTGAACAATATGACCGACTTAACCGCGCAAGAAGCCGCCTGGCAGACCCGGGATCATCTGGATGACCCCGTCATTGGCGAACTGCGCAACCGTTTTGGGCCGGATGCCTTTACTGTTCAGGCGACCCGCACCGGGGTACCCGTTGTTTGGGTGAAGCGTGAACAATTGCTGGAAGTTGTCGATTTCCTCAAGAAATTGCCAAAACCTTACGTCATGCTGTTTGACTTACACGGCATGGATGAACGTCTGCGCACGCACCGCCAGGGTCTCCCTGCTGCGGATTTTTCCGTTTTCTACCACCTGATCTCAATAGACCGCAATACGGATATCATGCTCAAGGTGGCATTGTCTGAAAACGACATGCATCTGCCGACGCTCACAAAACTTTTCCCGAACGCCAACTGGTACGAGCGTGAAACCTGGGAAATGTTCGGTATGACCTTCGACGGCCACCCGCATCTGACGCGCATCATGATGCCGCAGACCTGGACCGGCCACCCGCTGCGTAAAGACTACCCGGCACGTGCGACTGAATTCGATCCGTTTGAGCTGACCAAAGCCAAGCAGGATCTGGAGATGGAAGCGCTGACCTTCAAGCCGGAAGATTGGGGCATGAAGCGCGGTACCGAAAACGAGGACTTCATGTTCCTCAACCTCGGTCCAAACCACCCGTCTGCGCACGGTGCATTTCGTATTATTCTTCAGCTTGATGGCGAAGAGATTGTCGACTGCGTTCCGGATATCGGTTACCACCACCGTGGTGCTGAGAAAATGGGCGAGCGCCAGTCCTGGCACAGCTACATTCCGTATACCGACCGTATCGAGTACCTCGGCGGCTGCGTAAACGAAATGCCTTATGTGCTGGCCGTTGAGAAACTGGCAGGCATCACCGTGCCGGATCGCGTTAATGTGATTCGCGTTATGCTGTCAGAACTGTTCCGTATTAACAGCCACCTGCTGTACATCTCCACGTTCATTCAGGACGTTGGCGCGATGACCCCAGTCTTCTTCGCCTTTACCGACCGTCAGAAAATTTACGATCTGGTGGAAGCGATTACCGGTTTCCGTATGCACCCGGCCTGGTTCCGTATCGGCGGTGTGGCACACGATCTGCCGCGCGGCTGGGACCGTCTGCTGCGTGAATTCCTCGACTGGATGCCGAAACGTCTGGCCTCGTATGAGAAAGCCGCGCTGCGTAACTCCATCCTGAAAGGCCGTTCCCAGGGCGTTGCTGCCTACGGCGCGAAAGAGGCGCTGGAGTGGGGGACCACCGGTGCTGGCCTGCGTGCGACCGGTATTGATTTCGACGTGCGTAAAGCGCGTCCTTACTCTGGCTATGAGAACTTCGACTTTGAAGTCCCGGTTGGCGGCGGTGTTTCCGACTGCTATACCCGCGTGATGCTGAAAGTAGAAGAGTTGCGCCAGAGTCTGCGCATCCTTGAGCAGTGCCTCAACAACATGCCGGAAGGCCCGTTCAAGGCGGATCACCCGCTGACGACGCCGCCACCGAAAGAGCGCACGCTGCAACATATCGAAACCCTGATCACCCACTTCCTGCAGGTTTCCTGGGGCCCGGTCATGCCGGCACAAGAATCCTTCCAGATGATCGAAGCGACCAAGGGTATTAACAGTTACTACCTGACCAGTGACGGCAGCACCATGAGCTACCGTACCCGCGTGCGTACGCCGAGCTTTGCGCACCTGCAGCAGATCCCGTCCGCCATCCGCGGCAGTCTGGTCTCCGACCTGATTGTTTATCTGGGTAGTATCGATTTTGTTATGTCAGATGTGGACCGCTAATTATGCACGAGAATCAACAACCACAAACCGAGGCTTTTGAGCTGAGTGAAGCAGAGCGTGCCGCCATTGAGCACGAGATGCACCACTACGAAGACCCGCGTGCGGCGTCCATTGAAGCGCTGAAAATCGTACAGAAACAGCGTGGTTGGGTGCCGGATGGGGCGATCTATGCGATCGCAGAAGTGCTGGGTATCCCGGCCAGTGACGTAGAAGGCGTAGCCACGTTCTACAGCCAGATCTTCCGTCAGCCGGTGGGCCGCCATGTGATCCGCTACTGTGACAGCGTTGTCTGTCACATTACCGGTTATCAGGGCATTCAGGCTGCGATTGAGAAAAAACTCAATATCAAGCCGGGCCAGACCACGTTCGATGGTCGCTTTACTCTGCTGCCAACCTGCTGCCTGGGTAACTGCGACAAGGGGCCGACCATGATGATTGATGAGGATACTCACAGCCATCTGACGCCGGAAGCCATTCCTGACCTGCTGGAGCAGTACAAATGAAAACTGTAATTCGTACTGCTGAGACACATCCGCTGACCTGGCGTCTGCGCGATGACAAACAGCCGGTATGGCTCGACGAATACCAGAGCAAAAACGGCTATGCCGGGGCGCGTAAAGCCCTGGGCGGCATGGCGCCAGACGACATCGTTAATGCGGTGAAAGAGTCGGGTCTGAAAGGCCGCGGCGGCGCGGGCTTCTCCACCGGTCTGAAGTGGAGCCTGATGCCAAAAGATGAATCCATGAACATCCGTTACCTGCTGTGTAACGCGGATGAAATGGAGCCGGGTACCTATAAAGACCGTCTGCTGATGGAGCAACTGCCGCACCTGCTGGTGGAAGGCATGTTGATCTCCGCGTTCGCGCTGAAAGCGTACCGTGGTTACATCTTCCTGCGCGGTGAGTACATCGAAGCGGCGGAAAACCTGCGTCGCGCGATTGCCGAAGCGACCGAAGCGGGCCTGCTTGGCAAAAACATTCTCGGCACCGGGTTTGACTTCGAGCTGTTCGTGCACACCGGTGCAGGGCGTTATATCTGCGGTGAAGAGACCGCGCTGATTAACTCCCTGGAAGGCCGCCGTGCGAACCCGCGTTCCAAGCCGCCGTTCCCGGCAAGCTCCGGCGTGTGGGGTAAACCGACCTGTGTGAACAACGTCGAAACCCTGTGTAACGTTCCGGCTATCCTCGCCAACGGCGTGGAGTGGTATCAGGGCATCTCCTCAAGCAAAGATGCCGGTACCAAGCTGATGGGCTTCTCCGGCCGCGTGAAAAACCCTGGCGTCTGGGAACTGCCGTTCGGTACCACCGCCCGCGAAATTCTTGAAGACTACGCCGGTGGCATGCGCGATGGCCTGAAATTCAAAGCCTGGCAGCCGGGTGGGGCAGGGACAGACTTCCTGACCGAAGCCCACCTTGACCTGCCGATGGAATTCGAAAGCATTGGTAAAGCAGGTAGCCGTCTGGGTACGGCGCTGGCGATGGCCGTCGACCACGAGATCGGCATGGTCTCGCTGGTGCGTAACCTGGAAGAGTTCTTCGCCCGTGAGTCCTGCGGCTGGTGTACACCGTGCCGTGACGGTCTGCCGTGGAGCGTGAAGATCCTGCGTGCTATCGAACGCGGCGAAGGCCAGCCTGGTGATATCGAGACACTTGAGCAACTGTGTCGATTCTTAGGGCCGGGCAAAACCTTCTGTGCCCACGCACCGGGTGCCGTCGAGCCGCTGCAGAGCGCGATTAAATATTTCCGCGACGAATTCGAAGCAGGCATCAAGCAGCCGTTCAGCAATACCCATTCAATCAATGGTATTCAGCCGAACCTGCTGAAAGCACGCTGGTAAAAACAGAATTTTGATTAACGCTCGAAGCAATTCGAGACAACTGGAAGCATGCTAATGGCTACGATTCATGTAGACGGCAAAGAATACGAAGTCAACGGGGCGGACAACCTGCTGGAAGCTTGTCTGTCTCTTGGCCTCGATATTCCGTACTTTTGCTGGCATCCGGCGCTGGGCAGCGTCGGTGCTTGCCGCCAGTGTGCGGTGAAGCAATATCAAAACGCGGAAGACACGCGTGGTCGCCTGGTGATGTCCTGTATGACGCCAGCCACCGAAGGCACCTTTATTTCGATTGATGACGAAGAAGCAAAACAGTTCCGTGAAAGCGTTGTGGAATGGTTGATGACCAACCACCCGCACGACTGCCCGGTCTGTGAAGAGGGCGGCAACTGCCACCTTCAGGATATGACCGTAATGACCGGTCACAGCTTCCGTCGCTATCGCTTTACTAAACGTACTCACCGTAACCAGGATCTGGGGCCGTTCATCTCTCACGAAATGAACCGCTGCATCGCCTGCTACCGCTGCGTGCGTTACTACAAAGATTACGCAGACGGTCAGGATCTGGGTGTGTATGGCGCACATGACAACGTCTACTTCGGTCGTCCGGAAGACGGTACGCTTGAGAGCGAATTCTCCGGTAACCTGGTAGAAATCTGTCCGACCGGCGTATTCACCGATAAAACTCACTCCGAGCGTTACAACCGTAAGTGGGACATGCAGTTTGCACCAAGCATCTGCCAGCAGTGTTCGCTGGGCTGTAACACCAGCCCGGGTGAGCGCTACGGCGAACTGCGTCGTATCGAAAACCGTTACAACGGTACCGTAAACCATTACTTCCTGTGCGACCGCGGTCGTTTCGGCTATGGCTATGTAAACCTGAAAGACCGTCCGCGTCAGCCGGTTCAGCGCCGTGGCGACGACTTTATCACCCTGAACGCTGAACAGGCGATGCAGGGTGCGGCAGATATTCTGCGCCAGTCGAAGAAAGTGATCGGTATCGGCTCCCCGCGTGCCAGCATCGAAAGCAACTTCGCGCTGCGTGAGCTGGTGGGGGCGGAAAACTTCTACACCGGTATCGCTCAGGGCGAGCAGGAACGTCTGCAGCTGGTACTGAAAGTGCTGCGCGAAGGCGGTATTCATACCCCTGCGCTGCGCGAAATCGAATCGTATGATGCGGTTCTGGTGCTGGGCGAAGATCTGACGCAGACCGGCGCTCGCGCGGCTCTGGCGGTTCGCCAGGCGGTGAAGGGTAAAGCACGTGAAATGGCAGCGGCACAGAAAGTGGCTGACTGGCAGATTGCGGCAATCCTTAACATCGGCCAGCGCGCGAAGCATCCTCTGTTTGTGACGAACGTCGACAACACCCGTCTGGACGATATCGCCGCGTGGACCTACTGCGCGCCGGTTGAAGATCAGGCGCGTCTTGGCTTTGCCATTGCTCATGCGCTGGACAACAATTCTCCGGCCGTTGAACTGGATCGTGACCTGCAAAGCAAAGTCGACGTGATTGTTCAGGCGCTGGCGGGGGCGAAGAAACCACTGATTATCTCCGGGACAAACGCCGGTAGCGCCGAGATCATTCAGGCTGCAGCGAACGTCGCCAAAGCCCTGAAAGGCCGCGGTGCGGACGTTGGTGTCACCATGATTGCCCGTGCGGTGAACAGCATCGGTCTGGGTATGATTGGCGGCGGCTCGCTGGAAGAAGCGTTAAGCGAACTGGAGTCCGGTGCTGCTGACGCCGTTGTGGTGCTGGAAAATGACCTGCATCGCCATGCCTCTGCCGCGCGCGTTGACGCTGCGCTCTCTAAAGCACCGCTGGTGATGGTAATCGACCATCAGCGCACCGCGATTATGGATAAAGCGCACCTGGTGCTCTCTGCGGCAAGCTTCGCAGAAAGCGACGGTACGGTTATCAACAACGAAGGCCGCGCACAGCGTTTCTTCCAGGTTTATGACCCGGCGTACTACGACAGCAACACCGTGATGCTGGAAAGCTGGCGCTGGCTGCACTCCCTGCACAGCACCGTGCAAAGCCGTGAAGTGGACTGGACGCAGCTCGACCACGTTATCGATGCGGTAGTCGAAAAACTGCCTCAGCTGGCGGGCATTAAAGATGCTGCGCCTGAAGCGAGCTTCCGTATTCGCGGCCAGAAACTGGCGCGTGAACCGCACCGTTACAGTGGCCGTACCGCGATGCGTGCCAATATCAGCGTGCACGAACCGCGTCAGCCGCAGGATAAAGACACCATGTTCGCCTTCTCCATGGAAGGGAACAACCAGCCGTCTGCGCCGCGTTCACAGATCCCATTCGCATGGGCGCCGGGCTGGAACTCCCCGCAAGCGTGGAACAAGTTCCAGGCGGAAGTGGGCGGTTCACTGCGTCACGGCGATCCGGGCGTGCGTCTGATTGAGGCCTCCGAAACCGGTCTGGACTTCTTCATGACCGTTCCGGCGAGCTTCCAGGCGCAGGACGGTAGCTGGCGTATTGCGCCGTACTACCATCTGTTTGGTAGCGACGAGCTGTCCCAGCGTTCACCGGTATTCCAGCAGCGTATGCCGCAGCCGTACATCAAGCTCAACCCGGCAGACGCCGCGAAGCTTGGCGTTAACGCGGGTGCGAACATTGCCTTTAGCTACGAGGGCCAGACCATCAGCCTGCCGCTGGTTATCTCTGAAAGCCTGACAGCAGGGCAGGTCGGTCTGCCGATGGGTATGCCTGGCATCGCGCCGGTACTGGCGGGTGCGCGTCTTGATAACCTGCAGGAGGCAAAAGCATGAGTTGGTTAACGCCGGATCTTATCGACATCCTGCTGAGCATTCTGAAAGCGATTGTCATTCTGCTGGTGGTGGTCACCTGTGGTGCGTTCATGAGCTTTGGTGAACGTCGTCTGCTTGGTCTGTTCCAGAACCGTTATGGACCAAACCGCGTTGGCTGGGGGGGATCACTCCAACTGGTCGCGGACATGATCAAGATGTTCTTCAAAGAGGACTGGATCCCACGCTTCTCGGATCGCGTGATCTTTACGCTGGCACCGATGATCGCCTTCACCTCGCTGCTGCTGGCGTTTGCTATCGTTCCTGTCAGCCCGACCTGGGTGGTGGCTGACCTGAACATCGGCATTCTGTTCTTCCTGATGATGGCAGGTCTCGCGGTTTACGCGGTACTGTTCGCAGGCTGGTCCAGTAACAACAAATACTCGCTGCTGGGTGCGATGCGTGCTTCCGCGCAGACGCTGAGCTACGAAGTGTTCCTGGGGCTCTCCCTGATGGGCGTGGTGGCGCAGGCCGGTTCATTCAACATGACCGACATCGTTAACAACCAGGCCGACATCTGGAACGTTATCCCGCAGTTCTTTGGTTTTGTTACCTTTGCTATCGCGGGCGTGGCGGTGTGTCACCGTCACCCGTTTGACCAGCCAGAAGCCGAACAGGAACTGGCCGACGGTTACCACATTGAATATTCCGGTATGAAATTCGGTCTGTTCTTCGTGGGCGAGTACATCGGTATCGTCACCATTTCCGCGTTGATGGTAACGCTGTTCTTTGGTGGCTGGCATGGCCCGTTCTTACCGCCGTTCATCTGGTTCGCGCTGAAAACCGCGTTCTTCATGATGATGTTCATTTTGATTCGCGCAGCGTTACCGCGTCCGCGTTATGACCAGGTAATGTCCTTCGGCTGGAAAGTGTGCCTGCCGCTGACGCTCGTCAACTTGTTGGTAACGGCGGCTGTCATTCTCTGGCAGCAGCCATAAGGGGCTATAGACCATGACCTTAAAAGAATTACTGGTAGGCTTCGGTACCCAGGTACGCAGTATCTGGATGATCGGCCTGCACGCGTTTGCCAAACGCGAAACCCGGATGTACCCGGAAGAGCCGGTATATCTGCCGCCGCGCTACCGTGGCCGTATCGTGCTGACGCGCGACCCGGACGGTTCCGAGCGCTGCGTTGCCTGTAACCTGTGTGCGGTAGCGTGTCCGGTAGGCTGTATCTCTCTGCAGAAAGCAGAGACGGTAGACGGCCGCTGGTACCCTGAGTTCTTCCGCATCAACTTCTCACGCTGCATCTTCTGTGGTCTGTGTGAAGAAGCGTGCCCAACCACGGCGATTCAGCTCACCCCGGACTTCGAACTGGGTGAGTACAAGCGTCAGGACCTGGTGTACGAGAAAGAGGATCTGCTGATTTCCGGTCCGGGCAAATACCCGGAATATAACTTCTACCGGATGGCGGGTATGGCAATCGACGGCAAAGATAAGGGCGAAGCAGAGAACGAAGCCAAGCCTATCGACGTCAAGAGCCTGTTACCGTAAGGAGAGGGCAATGGAATTCGCTTTTTATATCTGTGGCCTTATCGCCATCCTGGCTACGCTACGAGTGATTACGCACACCAATCCGGTGCATGCGCTGCTGTACTTAATCATTTCGCTGCTGGCTATTTCCGGGGTGTTCTTTGCGCTCGGCGCGCACTTTGCCGGTGCGCTGGAAATCATCGTTTACGCCGGGGCCATCATGGTGCTGTTCGTCTTCGTGGTGATGATGCTGAACCTGGGCGGCTCTGAAATTGAGCAGGAACGTCAGTGGTTAAAACCGCAGGTGTGGATTGGCCCGGCAATTTTGTCGGCCATCATGCTGGTGGTGATTGTTTATGCCATTCTCGGCGTGAACGACCAGGGCATCGACGGGACGCCAATCGGCGCGAAAGAAGTGGGTATCACGCTGTTTGGCCCATACGTTCTGGCGGTTGAACTGGCCTCTATGCTGCTGCTGGCGGGTCTGGTTGTTGCCTTCCACGTTGGCCGCGAAGAGCGTGCTGGTGAGGTGCTGAGCAACCGCACTGACGACCGCGCGAAAAGAAAAACGGAGGAACGCGCATGATCCCCTTAACACATGGACTGATCCTCGCTGCGATTTTATTCGTTCTGGGCTTAACCGGTCTGGTTATACGCCGCAATCTGCTGTTTATGCTGATCGGTCTGGAAATCATGATTAACGCCTCCGCGTTGGCCTTCGTGGTCGCCGGAAGCTACTGGGGCCAGACCGATGGTCAGGTGATGTACATTCTCGCCATCAGCCTCGCGGCTGCCGAAGCGAGTATTGGCCTGGCGCTGTTGCTGCAGCTCCATCGTCGCCGCCAGAACCTGAACATCGATTCAGTAAGTGAGTTGCGTGGATGAACATGCTTGCCTTAACCATTATTTTTCCGCTGATTGGCTTCGTGCTGCTGGCGTTTTCTCGCGGCCGCTGGTCTGAGAATCTGTCTGCGACCGTCGGCATGGGATCTGTCGGTCTGGCTGCGCTGGTAACAGCGTATGCGGGTATCGATTTCTTCAACAACGGGCGTCAGGCCTTCAGCGTGCCGCTGTGGACCTGGATGTCGGTCGGTGATTTCAACATCGGTTTTAACCTGGTGCTGGATGGTCTCTCGCTGACCATGCTCTCCGTGGTGACCGGCGTGGGCTTCCTGATCCATATGTTCGCCTCCTGGTACATGCGCGGTGAAGAGGGCTACTCCCGCTTCTTCGCCTACACCAACCTGTTTATCGCCAGCATGGTGGTTCTGGTGCTGGCCGATAACCTGCTGCTGATGTATCTGGGCTGGGAAGGCGTGGGTCTCTGTTCGTACCTGCTGATCGGGTTCTACTACACCGATCCGAAGAATGGCGCAGCGGCCATGAAAGCGTTCGTCGTGACCCGTGTGGGTGACGTCTTCCTCGCGTTCGCGCTGTTCATTCTCTACAACGAACTGGGCACGCTGAACTTCCGCGAAATGGTGGAACTGGCGCCGGCACACTTCGCCGCAGGCAACAACATGCTGTGGTGGGCAACGCTGATGCTGCTTGGTGGTGCTGTGGGTAAATCTGCACAGCTGCCGTTGCAGACATGGCTGGCCGACGCGATGGCGGGTCCAACCCCTGTCTCTGCGCTGATCCACGCCGCGACCATGGTTACCGCCGGTGTGTACCTGATTGCGCGTACCCATGGCCTGTTCCTGATGACCCCGGAAATTCTGCATCTGGTGGGTATCGTCGGTGCGGTCACGCTGGTCCTGGCAGGCTTTGCTGCGCTGGTGCAGACCGACATCAAACGCGTTCTTGCTTATTCCACCATGAGCCAGATTGGCTACATGTTCCTGGCGCTGGGCGTTCAGGCGTGGGACGCGGCGATTTTCCACCTGATGACGCACGCGTTCTTTAAAGCGCTGCTGTTCCTCTCATCCGGTTCCGTGATCCTGGCCTGCCATCACGAGCAGAACATCTTCAAGATGGGCGGACTGCGTAAGTCCATCCCGCTGGTGTATGTCTGCTTCCTGGTGGGCGGCGCGGCGCTGGCGGCACTGCCGCTGATTACCGCGGGCTTCTTCAGTAAGGACGAAATCCTTGCCGGTGCCATGGCGAATGGTCATATCAATCTGATGGTTGCGGGTCTGGTCGGTGCGTTCATGACCTCCCTGTATACCTTCCGTATGATTTTCATCGTATTCCACGGTAAAGAACAAATTCACGCTCATGCAGGGAAGGGGATTACTCACCACCTGCCGCTGATTGTGCTGCTGGTCCTGTCCACCTTCGTTGGCGCGATGATTGTGCCGCCGCTGCAGGGTGTACTGCCAGACACCACCGAGCTTGAGCACGGCCGCGTTCTGACGCTTGAAATCACCTCTGGTGTGGTCGCTATCGCGGGTATCCTGATTGCTGCATGGCTGTGGCTGGGCAAACGCACGCTGGTGACAGCCGTTGCCAACAGTGCGCCAGGCCGCCTGCTGGGCACCTGGTGGTACAACGCGTGGGGCTTCGACTGGCTGTACGACATGATCTTCGTTAAGCCGTTCCTGGGCATTGCGTGGCTGCTGAAGCGCGACCCACTGAACAGCCTGATGAATATCCCGGCGATCCTCTCCCGCTTTGCAGGTAAAGGCCTGCTGTACAGCGAGAACGGTTACCTGCGCTGGTATGTGGCGTCCATGAGCATCGGTGCGGTTGTCGTGCTGGCGCTGCTGATGGTGTTGCGTTGATCGTAAAGTGAATTTTATTCGAATTCGTTGAAAATCAGGCCCCTTCTGGGGGCCTTAAAAAGGAATGTAAATCGCCATGTTACTACCCTGGCTAATATTAATTCCCTTCATCGGCGGCTTCCTGTGCTGGCAGACTGAACGCTTTGGCGTGAAGATGCCGCGCTGGATCGCGCTGATCACCATGGGATTGACGCTCGCGCTTGGTCTGCAACTTTGGTTGCAGGGTGGCTACTCCCTGACCCAGTCTGCGGGCATTCCGCAGTGGCAGTCTGAGTTTATCCTGCCTTGGATCCCGCGTTTCGGCATTACGATCCACCTGGCGATTGACGGTCTGTCGCTGCTGATGGTGGTGCTGACCGGTCTGCTCGGCGTTCTGGCGGTACTTTGCTCCTGGCGAGAAATCGAAAAATACCAGGGCTTCTTCCACCTGAACCTGATGTGGATCCTGGGCGGCGTAATCGGCGTGTTCCTTGCCATCGACATGTTCCTGTTCTTCTTCTTCTGGGAGATGATGCTGGTGCCGATGTACTTCCTGATCGCGCTGTGGGGCCATAAGGCGTCCGACGGTAAAACGCGTATCACGGCGGCCACCAAGTTCTTCATCTATACCCAGGCGAGTGGTCTGGTGATGCTGATTGCCATTCTGGCGCTGGTGTTTGTGCACCACAATGCGACCGGTGTCTGGACCTTCAACTACGAAGACCTGTTGAAGACCCCGATGTCTCACGGTGTGGAATACCTGCTGATGCTCGGCTTCTTCATCGCCTTCGCGGTGAAAATGCCGGTCGTACCACTGCACGGCTGGCTGCCAGACGCGCACTCTCAGGCGCCAACCGCAGGTTCTGTTGACCTGGCGGGCATCTTGCTGAAAACAGCAGCCTACGGTCTGCTGCGTTTCGCGCTGCCACTGTTCCCGAACGCGTCCGCTGAGTTCGCACCGATTGCCATGTGGCTGGGTGTGATTGGTATCTTCTACGGTGCCTGGATGGCGTTCACGCAGTACGACATCAAACGTCTGATTGCGTACACCTCCGTTTCCCACATGGGCTTCGTGCTGATTGCTATCTACACCGGCAGCCAGCTGGCGTACCAGGGCGCGGTGATCCAGATGATTGCGCACGGTCTGTCCGCAGCCGGTCTCTTCATCCTCTGTGGTCAGCTGTACGAACGTCTGCACACCCGTGACATGCGTATGATGGGCGGTCTGTGGAGCAAAATTAAGTGGCTGCCAGCGCTGTCCATGTTCTTCGCGGTGGCGACCCTGGGTATGCCAGGTACCGGTAACTTCGTCGGCGAATTTATGATTCTGTTCGGCAGCTTCAAAGTGGTACCGATGATTACCGTCATCTCCACCTTTGGTCTGGTGTTCGCGTCCGTCTACTCGCTGGCGATGCTGCACCGTGCTTACTTCGGTAAAGCGAAGAGCGAAATTGCTGCACAAGAACTGCCGGGGATGTCGCTGCGTGAGCTGTTCATCATCCTGCTGCTGGTCGTACTGCTGGTGCTGCTGGGCTTCTTCCCGCAGCCGATTCTGGATACCTCGCACTCCGCGATGGGTAATATCCAGCAGTGGTTTGTTAATTCTGCTTCTACTACAAGGCCGTAATTCGCCATGACAATAACTCCACAACAACTGATCGCGCTGCTACCGCTGCTGATCGTCGGATTGACGGTGGTGGTTGTGATGCTCTCCATTGCGTGGCGACGCAATCACTTCCTGAATGCCACGCTGTCGGTCATCGGACTGAACGCCGCGTTAGTCTCTCTCTGGTTTGTTGGCCAGGGCGGGGCGATGGACGTCACCCCGCTGATGCGCGTTGACGGCTATGCCATGCTGTACACGGGGCTGGTTCTGCTGGCGAGCCTGGCGACCTGTACCTTTGCCTATCCGTGGCTCGAAGGCTACAACGACAACAAAGAAGAGTTTTACCTGCTGGTACTGATTGCCGCACTCGGCGGCATTCTGCTGGCGAATGCAAACCATCTGGCTGCGCTGTTCCTCGGCATTGAGCTTATCTCTCTGCCGCTGTTCGGCCTGATTGGTTACGCCTTCCGTCAGAAGCGCTCTCTGGAAGCGAGCATCAAGTACACCATCCTGTCTGCTGCTGCCTCGTCCTTCCTGTTGTTTGGTATTGCGCTGCTGTACGCGCAGACCGGTAACCTTTCGTTCATGGCGCTTGGCAAGAGCCTCGGCGACGGCATGCTGCACGAGCCGCTGCTGCTGGTGGGTCTGGGCATGATGATTGTTGGCCTCGGCTTTAAACTCTCTCTGGTTCCGTTCCACCTGTGGACCCCGGACGTTTACCAGGGCGCACCGGCGCCGGTTTCTACCTTCCTGGCGACGGCGAGCAAAATCGCTATCTTCGGTGTGGTCATGCGCCTGTTCCTGTACGCACCGGTAGGTGACAGCGAAGCAGTTCGCACGGTGCTGGGGATTATCGCGTTCGTCTCCATCATCTTCGGTAACCTGATGGCGCTGAGCCAGACCAACATTAAACGTCTGCTGGGTTACTCCTCCATCTCTCATCTGGGCTACCTGCTGGTGGCACTGATTGCGCTGCAGAGCGGTGAGATGTCGATGGAAACCGTAGGCGTTTACCTGGCCGGTTACCTGTTCAGCAGCCTCGGCGCGTTCGGCGTGGTGAGCCTGATGTCCAGCCCGTACCGTGGCCCGGATGCAGATTCACTGTTCTCCTACCGTGGCCTGTTCTGGCACCGTCCGATCCTGTCTGCGGTGATGACTGTGATGATGCTCTCTCTGGCGGGTATCCCAATGACGCTGGGCTTCATCGGTAAGTTCTACGTGCTGGCTGTCGGTGTGCAGGCGCACCTGTGGTGGCTGACTGCGGGCGTGGTTATCGGCTCGGCAATCGGTCTGTACTACTATCTGCGTGTGGCCGTGAGCCTGTACCTGAGCGCGCCTCAACAGCTCAACCGTGACGCACCAGGCAACTGGCAGTACAGCGCAGGTGGTATTGTGGTGCTGATCTCCGCGCTGCTGGTGCTGATCTTCGGTATCTATCCGCAGCCGCTGATTGATATCGTGCAGCGAGCAATGCCGCTGATGTAAAAGCAAAAAACCCGCCTCGGCGGGTTTTTTTATGGTTTTCGCCCTCTCCCTGTGGGAGAGGGGCGGGGTGAGGGCTCCAGCCCGCACCAGACTTAAGCCAGCTGTTTCCTGCTAATCAACGGCCCGTCAATCTTCTTCATCGAACGGTCCAGCACCTCTTCAATCACCGACGACAGCTCGTTCAGCTCAAACTTCGCCACGTAGCCGTCGGCCTTCACTTTACGAATATGATCTTCGTTGGCGTTGCCCGAAAGCGAAGAGTGGATCACAACAGGAATATCTTTCAGCAGCGGATCGGTTTTGATTTTGCGCGTCAGCGTGAAACCGTCCATCTCTGGCATTTCGAGGTCGGTCAGCACCAGGGCAATTTTATCGGTGATCGGCACCCCTTCAGCCTGCGCCTGCGCGGCCAGCACGCCAATTTTCTCCCATGCGTCTTTACCGGTGATATGCAGCTGCGCCGGGATCTCCATAGCCTGCAGACCCTTCTCCAGCATGGAGCGCGCAACTTTGGAATCTTCCGCCACAATCGCCACAGCGCCAGGCTTGATGTGGAACTTAGTGGTCTGCAGATTCGTGGCGTGCAGATCGTGGTTGGCCGGCGTGATGTCATACAGGATCTGCTCAACGTCCAGCACCATCGCCAGCTCGTTGGTATCGGTCTTTTCGTCCAGACAGGCGATACTGGTGATGTAACGTCCGCTGACGGCGGTTTCCGCCGCGTGGACCTGCTTCCAGTCGAGGCGCATGATGTTCTCAACCGATTCCACCGCAAACGCCTGCACGCTGCGGGCATATTCGGTGATCAGCAGGATGTTGAGCCCCGTCGTCGGCTTACAGCCCGCCACCGCGGCCAGGTCGATCACCGGGATCACCTGATCGCGGATATTCACCATCCCCATCAGCGGGGACTTCATCCCTGCGGGTTTGGTGAACTCCGGCATCGGCACAATTTCACGCAGCTTAAAGACGTTAATGCCAAACAGCTCGGATTTATTTTCATTCAGAGACGTGCCCAGACGGAACAGCAACAGCTCAAAACGATTCGACAGGGTGAGATTTGCCCTGTCATCAATATCTTTCTGGAAATTATCCATTCTACCCTCAAGTGAAATGCTGCCCTTTTAATCGTTATCGGCATCCTGAGAGAAAAATGAAGGACTAAACGCTGACCTTAGTGAAATCGTTGGCCAGCTCACACGCCGGGAACACGTCGCGGCACTCTGCCAGCAGTTTTTCACAGCCGCGGGCGTCATAGCGCGAGCTGACATGGGTGACAATCATTCTTCCAACGTTCGCTTCACGGGCAAGCGCCGCCGCCTGACGTGTTGAGCTGTGACCCCGGCTGTTGGCTTTCTCTTCCATCGCCGTTTCAAGCGTGGCTTCGTGCACCATCACATCCACCTCTCGCGCCAGTTGCAGGGCCGCAGGGCAGGGCGCGGTATCGCCAAAAATCGCCAGTTTTTTCCCTGGCTGCTGTGGGGCGAGATAGTCCTGGCCATTAATCGTGCGGCCGTCCTCAAGCGTGACGGTTTCGCCCTGTTTCAGGCGCTGAAAAAGCGGTCCGGGCTTCACACCATCGGCAATCAGCGCAGCGGCGTCGAGCGCGCCGGGCTTATCATGCGCTTCGATGCGGTAGCCATAGCACTCAACCGGATGATTCAGCGGCCGGGCGGTGACGGTATAGTCCCCGTCATCCAAAACCAGCCCCTCGGTTATCTCAATCACTTCCAGCGGATAATCCGTCCACGACCCGCTCAGGCGCAGCGTGGTTTCAACAAACTCACCAGTACCCGCCGGCCCGTAAATCGTCAGCGGGTTGGCATTACCCGCCATCGAACGGCTGCACAGCAGGCCCGGCAGGCCAAACAGGTGATCGCCATGCAGATGCGTGATAAAGATCTTATCCAGCTTACCGGGATGATAAGCGGTGTGTAACAGTTGATGCTGCGTTCCTTCGCCACAGTCAAACAGCCACAGTCCGCCACGGGTTGGGTGCTGCAGATCCAGCAGGATCGCGGTCACGTTTCGTGTGCGTGTTGGCACGCCAGCGGACGTACCCAGAAAAATCAGTTCCATAACGCAATCAGCCCTTTGCCGAATGGGGGAGGGTTTAGTATAACGTGATGAACCCAGGAAGGAGACCGACATGATCCAGTGGCAAGATTTACACCATAGTGAACTCACCGTTCAGACACTGTACGCCCTGCTCAAACTGCGCTGCGAAGTGTTTGTTGTGGAACAAACCTGCCCGTATCAGGACATCGATGGTGATGATCTGGTGGGCGAGAACCGTCATATTCTCGGCTGGAGGGATAACGAGCTGGTGGCGTATGCGAGGATTCTGAAAAGCGGGGACGATTTTGAGCCTGTCGTTATTGGTCGCGTCATTATTAGCGGCAAGGCGCGCGGTGAAAAACTGGGCTATCAGCTGATGGAAAAAACGCTGGAGGCATGCCAAAAACAGTGGCCAGACAAGGCGTTATACCTTGGCGCACAGGCGCACCTTCAGTCTTTCTACGGCCACTTTGGCTTTATGCCGGTCACGGACGTGTACGACGAAGACGGCATTCCTCATATCGGTATGGCGCGGGAAGTGAAACAGGCGTAATGGCAGGTCGTTGGCTATAGTTAGCGGACTGGTGTACTAACATGGAGAAAAATATGTCATTTCAATCCTGGGATACCCGTGTCGATGACGACCTGACGTTACTGAGCGAAACGCTGGAAGAGGTGTTACGTTCGTCCGGCGACCCTGCCGATCAGAAATATATCGAACTCAAGGCGCGTGCCGAACAGGCGCTACATGACGTCAAAACCCGCGTCAGCCATGCGTCTGACAATTACTACTACCGCGCAAAAAAAGCGGTGTATCGCGCCGATGATTACGTCCATGAAAAACCGTGGCAAGGGATTGGTGTCGGTGCGGCGGTCGGTCTGGTGCTGGGGCTGCTTCTGGCCCGTCGTTAACCCCTGAATCGGACGCTTAACCCCTCCCTATACGTGGGTACTGATATTTCTGATGGTACCCCGTATACTAAGCGTTTTTACAGGGAGAGGTTCGCGTGCATTCGATTTCCAACGCGCTGGAACGTCTGCGTACTCAGCTTGCGCAAGCGTTACCCGCTACACCCGGCTTACGTCACGTTGACGTCTCTTTCCCGCTAAACGACGCTTTCGACCCTCTCGCCTGGCTTGGTGCTCAGTGCCTGTTTCCCCAGTTTTACTGGCAGCAGCGTAACGGTGATGAAGAGCTGGCTGCGCTGGGCGCCGTCATCCATTTTTCCTCCCTGGCTCAGGCTTCGCAGTTTTTACAGCAACAGCCTGTAGCGAACGACACGCGGATTTGCGGCCTGAATGCCTTCACCCCGGAGCAGGGCAGTCTCTTTTTACCCCGCCTGCTGTGGCGACGTTCTGCCGGGACCGCCACGTTGCGTTTGCAGCTGTGGAGTGACCGTTCCCTTCAGGAGGATGCCGACGCGGCGCTGGCGTTCTTACAGCAGCTTCGCGATGCCCGACCAATCCGCCCGCTCTCCGCCCAGGTTGTGCAGGAGACCCATCAGCCGCAAAAACCGGAATGGCTGCGCCTTATCCGTCAGGCGACAGAGACCATTGCGCGCGGCGAAGTCGAAAAGGTGGTGCTCGCCCGGGCAACCGATCTGCAGTTCAGTCAGCCGGCGAATGCCGTGGCGCTGATGGCGGCCAGCCGTGCCCTGAATCTGAACTGCTATCATTTCTGCATGGTTTTCGATGCCAGCAACGCGTTTCTTGGCTCCACACCTGAACGGCTGTGGCGGCGGCGCGGCAACCTGCTGCGTACCGAAGCGCTGGCCGGTACCGTCGCCAGCCATCCCGATGACAAGCAGGCCCGCCTTCTGGGCGACTGGCTGATGAACGATGATAAAAACCAGCGTGAAAACATGCTGGTGGTAGAGGATATCTGCCAGCGGCTGCAGCACCATACCCGGACGCTGGAGGTCCTGCCAGCACAGGTTATGCGGTTGCGCAAAGTGCAGCATCTTCGCCGCTGCATCTGGACCGAGCTCAAGCATGCGGATGATGAGCAATGTCTGCATGTGCTGCAGCCGACGGCTGCGGTTGCCGGGTTACCGCGCCAGCCAGCACGCGAATTTATACACCGCGTTGAACCTTTCGACCGGGAATGGTACGCCGGATCCGCCGGATATCTGTCGCCAGAACAAAGCGAGTTCTGCGTGGCCCTGCGCTCGGCGCGCGTTCATGACGCCACCGTCCGTCTTTACGCCGGGGCGGGGATCGTCAGCGGTTCCGATCCGGAACAGGAATGGCAGGAGATCGAAAATAAAGCCGCAGGCTTGCGCTCTCTGCTCCTGAAGGATTAGTACTGATTCGCGCAATCCCGATTCATATCAAAATTCTATTTTTTTCTATTATTTATACTGTGTCGCATTCTTGATACCGGACAATCTCATGTCAGTAAGTTCTTTTAACCGACGCTGGGCGACGGTGATCCTTGAAGCCCTGACTCGCCATGGCGTCAGGCATGTGTGTATTGCGCCGGGCTCACGCTCCACACCGCTGACGCTGGCGGCAGCAGAGAACCGGGCATTTATTCACCACACCCATTTTGACGAGCGCGGCCTGGGCCACCTGGCTCTGGGGCTGGCAAAGGTCAGCAAGGAACCGGTGGCGGTGATCGTCACCTCCGGTACTGCCGTGGCAAACCTCTATCCGGCCCTTATCGAAGCCGGGCTGACCGGTGAGAAACTGGTTCTGCTGACGGCCGATCGCCCGCCCGAGCTTATTGACTGCGGAGCGAACCAGGCTATTCGTCAGCCGGGCCTCTTTGCCTCGCATCCTTCGCAGACGGTTTCGTTACCCCGACCCACGCAGGACATTCCCGCAAGCTGGCTGGTCTCGACCGTCGATCATGCCATGGAGACGTTGCGCAGCGGGGCGTTACATATTAACTGTCCGTTTGCCGAGCCGTTGTACGGCGAAATGGACGACACCGGTCTTGCCTGGCAGCAGCAGCTTGGGGACTGGTGGGAGAGCGAAAAGCCGTGGCTGCGCGAGCAGACACACCTTGAGAGCGCAAAGCAACGTGACTGGTTTTTCTGGCGACAAAAACGCGGCGTGGTTATTGCCGGGCGCATGAGCGCCGCCGAAGGCAGGCAGGTGGCCGAATGGGCACACACCCTTGGCTGGCCGCTGATTGGCGACGTGCTGTCCCAGACCGGACAGCCGCTGCCGTGTGCCGATCTCTGGCTCGGGAATGCGAAAGCGGTGACTGAACTGGCGCAGGCGCAGATTGTGGTTCAGCTGGGCGCAAGCCTGACCGGCAAACGATTACTGCAGTGGCAGGCAACCTGTAGCCCGGAAGAGTACTGGCTGGTGGATCCGCTGGAAGGGCGGCTCGATCCGGCGCACCATCGCGGCCGTCGTCTGGTGAGCGACATTGACGCCTGGCTGGCGCTCCACCCGGCGGAAAAGCGCGCCCCGTGGGCCGTTGAGATCCCGGCGCTGTCGCGTCAGGCGTGGGAGTTGACCGACGCACAATGCGAAGAATTTGGTGAAGCGGAGCTGGCGCACCGTATTCACCGGTATCTGCCGGAGCAGGGGCAACTGTTTGTCGGCAACAGCCTGGTGGTGCGTCTGATTGATGCGTTCTCAAAACTGCCTGCGGGCTATCCGGTCTACAGTAACCGGGGAGCCAGCGGCATTGACGGGCTGATCTCCACGGCGGCGGGTGTGCAGCGAGCCAGCGCGAAATCCACGCTGGCGATCGTGGGCGATCTTTCGGCGCTGTACGATCTCAATGCGCTGGCGCTGCTGCGGCAGGTGTCGGCGCCGTTTGTGCTGATTGTGGTCAACAATAACGGCGGGCAGATCTTCTCCCTGCTGCCGACACCGCAGAGCGAACGCGAGCGCTTCTATCTGATGCCGCAGAACGTGCAGTTTGAACATGCCGCAGCGATGTTTAACCTGAAATACCACCGACCGGAAAACTGGGAAGCGCTGGATGCAGCCCTGAGCAGCGCCTGGCGACAGCCCGGTGCAACGCTGATTGAACTGGTCGTCAACGAGGCTGACGGTGCGCAGAAGCTGCAAAGTCTGCTGGCGCAGGTGAGCCACCTGTGATCCTTGCAGGCGCGCAACAGGCCGGTAAGCCAGGTTACCCCTGGCTGGTCTTTTTGCATGGATTTTCTGGCGATTGCCGCGAGTGGCAGACGGTCGGCGAGGCGCTCAGCGATTATCCCCGGCTTTATCTCGACCTGCCGGGGCATGGCCGGTCCGCCAGTATGGCCGTCACGGGGTTCGAAGAGATGAGTGACGTGCTTACCCGAACCCTTGTTAGTTACAACATACTTAACTACTGGCTGGTGGGGTACTCCCTTGGCGGCCGCATTGCGATGTTTCATGCCTGCCAGGATCCTGCGGGGCTTTGCGGCATCATCGTGGAAGGTGGGCATCCGGGCCTGAAGGGGGTCGCAGCACGAGAGGCAAGAGCAGCATCCGACCATCTGTGGGCGCAGCGTTTTCGCACGCAGCCCCTCTCAAACGTCTTTGCCGACTGGTATCAACAGCCTGTCTTTGCCTCCCTGACGGACAGCCAGCGCAGGGCGCTCATTGCCCTGCGCTGTCGCAACGCGGGCACAAACCTGGCGATGATGCTTGAGGCAACCTCGCTCGCCGTGCAACCAGACCTGCGTGCCGCCCTCAGCGCGCGACATTTCCCTTTTGATTATCTCTATGGCGAACGTGACGAGAAGTTCGCGGCCCTGGCCGCTGAGTTGAACGCTGTTCGCCATGTCATTCCAAACGCCGGACACAACGCCCACCGGGAAAATCCCGGGGCGGTTAGCGCGAGTCTGGCTCAGATACTGCGTCGTCGAATAAAGGACACTCTATGATCTATCCTGATGAAAACATGCTCTATGCACCGGTTGAATGGCAAGACTGCTCCGAAGGTTACACCGACATTCGTTACCACAAATCGGCTGACGGTATCGCCAAAATCACCATTAATCGTCCGCAGGTGCGTAACGCCTTCCGTCCCCTGACCGTAAAAGAGATGATTCAGGCCCTGGCGGATGCGCGCTATGACGACAACATCGGCGTTATCGTCCTGACCGGGGAAGGCGAAAAAGCGTTCTGCTCCGGTGGCGATCAGAAAGTACGCGGTGACTACGGCGGATACCAGGACGATGCGGGTACCCATCACCTGAACGTGCTTGATTTCCAGCGTCAAATCCGTACCTGCCCAAAACCCGTGGTGGCCATGGTGGCAGGCTACTCCATCGGCGGCGGCCACGTGCTGCACATGATGTGCGATCTGACCATTGCCGCAGAGAACGCCATCTTCGGTCAGACGGGCCCGAAAGTCGGCTCTTTTGACGGCGGCTGGGGGGCTTCTTACATGGCGCGCATTGTCGGTCAGAAAAAAGCCCGCGAAATCTGGTTCCTGTGCCGTCAGTACAACGCCCAGGAAGCGCTGGATATGGGCCTGGTTAACACCGTGGTGCCGATTGCCGATCTTGAAAAAGAGACCGTTCGCTGGTGTCGCGAAATGCTGCAGAACAGCCCAATGGCGCTGCGCTGCCTGAAAGCGGCCCTGAACGCTGACTGTGACGGTCAGGCGGGGCTGCAGGAGCTGGCGGGTAACGCCACTATGCTGTTCTACATGACCGAAGAGGGTCAGGAAGGACGCAACGCGTTTAACGAAAAACGCCAGCCAGACTTCAGTAAATACAAACGGAACCCGTAATGCGTCGCGCGCAGGTATACCGCTGGCAGATACCGATGGACGCGGGCGTGGTGCTGCGTGAACGGCGGTTAAAAACCCGTGATGGCTTCTTCGTGCAACTGCAGCAGGGCGAAGGGCAGGGCTGGGGCGAGATTTCGCCTCTGCCGGGCTTTAGCCTGGAGTCGCTGGAGGAGGCGCAGGCTGCGCTGATGGCATGGGTAGAGGAATGGCGTACAGGCCTGAATCCGCCGCTGCCCGATCTCCCTTCCGCCGCGTTTGGCATCAGCTGTGCGCTCGCGGAGCTCGACGGCAGCCTCCCTGATGAGGCCGATTACCGTGCCGCGCCGCTCTGCACGGGCGATCCGGACGAGCTGTTTGCCTTGCTCAGCGCAATGCCCGGCGAGAAAGTGGCGAAAATCAAAGTCGGTCTTTACGAAGCGGTACGCGACGGCATGGTCGCTAACCTCTTGCTGGAGGCGATCCCCGATCTCCGCCTGCGTCTGGATGCCAACCGCGCCTGGACGCCGCTTAAGGCGCAGCAGTTCGCGAAGTACGTCAACCCGGCGTACCGCAGCCGCATCGCTTTTCTGGAAGAGCCGTGCAAAACCCGTGAGGATTCACGCGCTTTTGCCCGAGAAACCGGCATTGCCATCGCCTGGGATGAAAGCCTGCGCGAGGCGGACTTTGCCTTTAGCGCCGAGCCTGGCGTCAGCGCCGTGGTCATAAAACCGACGCTAACGGGCAGTCTGGCGAAGGTGCGCGAACAGGTGGCGGCAGCGCATGAGGCAGGGCTGACGGCGGTGATCAGCTCCTCCATCGAATCCAGCCTTGGGCTGACGCAGCTGGCGCGCATTGCCGCCTGGTTAACGCCCGACACCATCCCGGGGCTGGATACGTTAAACCTGATGCAAACCCAGCTCATTCGCCCGTGGCCGGGGAGCGCGCTGCCGTGCGCGGGCGTTGAGGCGCTGGAGCCGTTGCAATGAGTTTTAGCGACTGGCCGTGGCGGCACTGGCGCGAGCAGCGTGCTGATACACCGGCTCTGCGTCTCAACGACGAGGTGCTGAGCTGGCAACAGCTCTGCACCCGCATCGACAATCTGGCTGCAGGGTTTCATCAGCAGGGTGTGGAGGCGGGTGACGGCGTGCTGCTGCTCGCCCATAATCACCCGCAGACCCTGCTGGCATGGCTGGCGCTGCTCCAGTGCGGCGCGCGAATTCTTCCGGTTAATCCCCAGCTCCCGCATCCCCTGCTGGAGGTATTACTTCCGCAGATGACGCTGCGTTTTGCGCTGGTGCTGGACGGTCACTATGACGGGCTCGCCGCGCTTAGCATGCATGCTCCGTCCGGCGAATACCGCGTGGCATGGCAGCCTGAGCGGCTGGCCTCGATGACGCTCACCTCCGGCTCCACCGGGCTGCCGAAAGCGGCCGTTCATACCTGCGGGGCGCATCTTGCCAGCGCTGAGGGCGTCCTCGCGCTGATGCCCTACGGCGAGGATGACGACTGGCTGCTTTCGCTGCCGCTGTTTCATGTCTCCGGGCAGGGGATCTTATGGCGCTGGCTGCAGGCTGGCGCGCGCTTAACCGTACGCGAGAAGCAGCCGCTGGAGCAGGCCTTGCAGGGGTGTACGCATGCCTCGCTGGTGCCAACCCAGCTCTGGCGTCTGCTCAATACCCACCAGCGGATCGCGCTGAAAGCGGTACTGCTGGGCGGGGCCGCCATCCCCGTTGAGTTGACGCAACAGGCGCGCGCGCAGGGTATTTCTACGTTTTGTGGCTATGGCCTGACGGAGTTTGCCTCTACCGTCTGCGCGAAAGAGGCTGACGGTGAGCCGGACGTGGGCAGCGCATTGCCGGGCAGGGAGGTGCAGGTCGTTAACGGTGAAGTGTGGATCAAGGCGCAAAGCATGGCCTCAGGCTACTGGCGCGACGGCGCGTTGCTGCCGCTCACGAATTCAGAGGGCTGGTTTGCCACCCGCGATCGCGGCGAACTGCATGACGGTCGCCTGACGATCCTCGGTCGGATGGATAACCTCTTTTTCAGCGGAGGCGAGGGCATTCAGCCGGAGAGTCTTGAGCGGATTATCGCGACCCATCCGCACATCAGCCAGGTCTTCATTGTTCCGCTGAATGATGCCGAATTTGGTCAGCGTCCGGTAGCGGTGGTGGAGTGTGAACCGGGAACGGATATTACCCGCTTGCCGGAATGGGTACAGGGCAAACTGGCGCGATTTGAGCAGCCCGTGCACTGGCTGGTACTGCCTGCGGAGTTAAAAAATGGCGGGATTAAGATCTCCCGCCAGGCGTTAAAACAGTGGGTGAATGCCCAGCTGTCAGGTTAATTAGCCGACATCGGGCTGCGGCTTACGCTGACGACGCAGCAGGCGCAGCACCGGCGGCACGACCACCACCACAATAGCCAGCACCAGCAGGATCTTCGCCACATTGCTGTCCCACAGAATGGCGACATCGCCATTGCTGATGGACAGGGCGCGGCGCAGGTTCTGCTCCAGCATCTCACCCAGCACAAAGCCCAGAATCAACGGCGACATCGGGAAGTGCATTTTACGCAAGATGTAGCCGAACACCCCCAGCACCACCATCAGAATCAGGTCGAAGGTGGTGCTGTGTACCGCATACACCCCCACCGCCGAGACGGCCGCGATTGCGGGTACCAGGAACCACAGCGGAATGGTCAGCATACGGGTGAACAGGCCAATCAGCGGGATGTTCATGACCAGCAACATTACGTTGGCAATCAGCAGTGCCGCAATCAGCCCCCAGACGATATCCGGCTGTTCGGTGAACATCGCCGGTCCTGGCGTGATGTTATAGAGCGTCAGCGCCCCCATCATCACCGCCGTGGTACCGGAGCCGGGCACGCCGAGCGTCAGCATGGGAATAAACGAGCCACAGGCCGAGGCATTGTTGGCCGCCTCGGGTGCGGCGACGCCGCGAATATCGCCTTTACCAAAGCTGTCGCTGTTGCCGCTGAGTTTTTTCTCCGTCATGTAGGTGATGGCGCTGGCGATGGTCGCCCCGGCGCCCGGCAGAATGCCGACAAAGAAGCCAATGACCGCTGAACGCAGCGTGGTACCGATACACTGCACCCCCTCTTTGGCGTTAAAGAGCATCCGGCCAGTTTTACGCACCAGCGTCTGCCCGCTGCTGGTATGTTCCAGCATCAGTAAGATCTCAGAGACAGAGAACAGACCAATCACGACCACGATAAACTGCACGCCGTCGGACAGGTGAACGCTGTCGAAGGTAAAGCGATAGACCCCGGTGTTGGCATCCACGCCGACGGTGGCTAACCCTAAGCCAATCAGCGCAGACAAAAACGATTTCAGTGGGTTTTGTGCCATCATGCTGCCGAGACAGGCAATGGCGAAGACCATCAGGGCAAAATATTCTGCTGGGCCAAACGCCAGCGACCATTGGGCCAGCGCAGGCGCAAACAGAATGATGCCGCCAATGGCAATCAGCGAGCCAAAGAACGAACTGACGGCGGAAATAGACAGCGCCACGCCGCCGCGCCCCTGCCGCGCCATCGGGTAACCATCCAGCGCGGTCATAATGGCCGCCGCATCCCCGGGCACGTTGAGCAGTATTGACGAGATTCGGCCGCCATATTCACAGCCGATGTAGACCGTCGCCAGCAGGATCAGCGCTGATTCCGCAGGCAGATGCAGGGCAAACGCCAGCGGGAGCAAAATAGCGACCCCGTTGATGGGCCCAAGCCCAGGCAACAGACCGACGATCGTCCCGACGAAGCAGCCGATCAGGGCGATCACCAGGTTTTCCGGGGTCATCGCCACAGCGAACCCCTGTGAGAGGTAAATCCAGGTATCCATAGCGTGCTCCGTTAATTAAGCCAGGCGCCAAGCGGCAACGTCACATCCAGCAGGCGGTCAAAGGCGTACCACAGGAAAATGCCCATCACCACGCCCGAGATCCCCGCCGCAGGCAGGCTGGCGTTAAACAGCGTGCCGATGACCATCGTCAGGATGGCTGTCGCCACCGGGAAGCCGAGCCATTCAAAGCCCCAGGCATACATCAGCAGCACAATGACCATCACCAGCAGCCGCTGCAAAATGCGCTTAGGCGGCCACTCTACGGTATCCGGGTGGCGTAACAGCATGGCCACCGAGCAAAGCAGCATCAGGCCGACAATGCCCATTGGAAAGGGGCGGGGCCCCACGGGTTCATAGCTGTATTCGCTGTGGATCTGCCAGGCGACGAACATCCCGCCAATGCAGAGCAACAACCAGATCCCGGCAAAAATGCGATCGCTCATAGCGCCTCCGGTTATTTGGCCAGGCCAAACGCTTTTGCTTTCTCGCGGTAGTCATTCACCTGTTTTTTGACATACTCGTCCAGCTGCTTGCCGTTCAGGTTGAACTCAAACAGTCCGCGCAGATCGCGCTGCTTTTTAAATTCGTCTGTCTGCTGCAATTTGTTAAAGGTGTCGACCCACCACTGGTATTCGGCATCGGTCACTTTTGGCCCGACAAAGAAGCCGCGGATAATCGGCCAGACGAGGTCATAACCCTGTTCTTTTGCAGTCGGCACGTTTGCCAGCTGTCCCGGCAGACGGTTTTCGGAGAAGACCGCCAGCACGCGGATTTTATCGCCGTTCAGGTAGGGCACCATTTCACTAAGGTCACCGGAAACTGCCTGCACGTGGTTGCCCATCAGCGCCGTCACCGGTTCACCGCCGCCCTCAAACGCCACGTAACGCATTTTGTGCGGATCCACTTTCGCCTGCTGCGCCAGCAGGGCGGCTTTCATCCAGTCCTGGCTGCCGATGGAGGCGCCTGCACCAATCACCACGCTGTTGGGGTCTTTTTCCATGGCGGTGAGCAAATCTTTAAGGGATTTCCACGGGGAATCTGCACGCACGGCAATCATGCCGTAGTCGGTACCGACGGTGGCCAGCCAGCGCACGTCATCCACGCCGTAGCGGCCAAACTTACCCTGGGAGAGGTTAAGCAGCGAGCCGCCGGAGAAGGCCACCACCGTGCCGGCTTCCGCCGGACGTTGCGCGACAATTGCGTTATAGGCCACCGCGCCCACGCCTCCTGGCATGTAGGTCACGCGCATCGGTTTTTCAATGGCCTTCGTCTCCAGCAGGCTGACCTGAATCAGCTTGCAGGTGAGATCGAAACCGCCGCCCGGTTTGGCCGGAGCGATACATTCGGTGCGGGACGGGGCGTCCTGCGCCTGGACAACAGAGGCACTCAACATTAATACGCTTGCAGCAATCGTTGAAAGTAATTGTTTTTTCATCGTTTATCCTCACGCCGGCGATCCGGGGGTACGGGTTTTTTTCTGATTATGTGAACCACCTTGTAGCGGTTCCGTTGCGTGATTGTTAAAACAATAACCTTTCATTTCCCTTTCAACGCGACACCAACTTTACAGGATGTGATATGCGTCTCTTACTGGCGGAAGATAATCGTGAGCTGGCTCATTGGCTGGAGAAAGCGCTGGTGCAGGAAGGCTTTGCCGTAGACTGCGTTTCTGACGGGCGCGCGGCCGATCATCTGCTGCAGGGGGAAAATTACGCGGTGGCGATACTGGACATCGGTATGCCCGGTTTTGACGGCCTGGAGGTGGTGCACCGTTTACGTAAACGCGGCCAGACCTTGCCGGTGCTGTTTCTCACCGCACGCAGCAACGTGGCGGATCGGGTGAAAGGCCTGAACGCCGGGGCGGATGATTATCTGCCAAAACCGTTTGAGCTGGAGGAGCTGGACGCCAGGCTTCGCGCCCTGCTGCGCAGAAGCGAGGGGAGAACCCAGGAACGCCAGCGCCTTGGGGAGCTGGAGTATGACGACGACGGTTTTTTCCTGCTGCGCGACGAGCCGCTCTCGCTCACCCCGCGCGAACTGTCGCTGCTGAAGGTGCTGATGCATCGTCGCACCCGCCCCGTTTCCCGGCAGCAGTTGTTCGATCAGGTGTTTAGCCTGAACGACGACGTCAGCCCGGAGAGTCTCGATCTTTACATTCATCGCCTGCGCAAAAAGCTGAGCGGCAGCGGCGTGCGGATCACCACCCTGCGCGGACTGGGCTATGTGCTGGAGTGCGGCGATGAAGTGGGTTAAGCCTCAGTCGCTTTATCTGCAACTGCTGCTTTTTCTCGGCCTGCCGCTGCTGTTGCTGTGGGGATTATCGGCTTTTAACAGTTACGTCAGCGCCCTGCAGGCGGCGACCCAGGCGTACGACCGCACGCTGTTATCTTCGGCGCGTACCGTCTCTGAGCGGCTGGAGGTGCACAACGGCAAGCTGCTGGTTGATGTTCCCTGGGTGGTGCTCGACAGCTTTGAGCTGAACATGAACGATCGTCTCTATTACAAGGTGGTTGACCCGGAGGGGCGGGTGATCTCCGGCTATGACGATCTGCCGAACATGCCCCCCTCCACGTCGCGCACCACGCACTATCCCGCGCTGGCCTGGTTTTATCATACCGAGTATCGCGGCCAGGCGATCCGCGTGGCGAAGCTGCTCCAGCCAATTAACGAAGACAATGTTTCCGGTATGGCGGAGATCTACGTCGCCGAAACCTTGCAGTCGCGGCGCTATCTCGCCACTCAGCTTCTGTTTTCATCGCTCGTTTCGCAGGGATTGCTGGTGCTGCTGACGCTGGTCTTAACCGCCTGGCTGCTGCGCCGCGTGCTGCGCCCGATGCGTCAGCTCTCTTCGCTGATGGTGCGCCGTGAGCCTGGGCTGCTGGCCCCGCTGCCGGAGCTGCTGCCCTGGTCGGAAACGCGGCTGCTGATCGTGGCTTTTAACCGTTATATCGACAGATTACGCGGCGTGCTTTCCCGCCAGGAGCGCTTCAACGCCGATGCGTCTCATCAGCTTAAAACGCCGCTGGCGGTGCTCAAAACCCAGGTTTCCGTTGCCCTGACGCGAAACGATCCGGCCCTGTGGCAGGAGAGTTTACGCGCCATGAACGTGACGCTGGATAACACCATCGTCCTCACCGAACGGCTGCTGCAACTCTCCACGGTGAGGCGCAAAGAGCAGGGGGATCGCCAGTTTGCGCCGGTGGACCTGGTTCAGGTGGTGCAGAACTGCTGTTTCTCCAGACTGACGCAGGCGCGCAGCAAGGCGATCGATTTGGGTTATGACGGCATTCAGCAACCCGTCATCATAGACGGTGATGAGGTGCTGCTGGGGGAGCTGTGCGCCAACCTGCTTGAGAACGCGATCAAGTACACCCCGGCAGGAGGCATTGTTACCGTGTTCCTGCACACCGACGCGGGCGGCGTTGAGCTCAGCGTGGAGGATAGCGGGCCCGGCATCGAAGACAGCCAAATTCATCAGGCAATACTGCCTTTCCATCGGCTCGACAACGTCGGGGACGCCAGCGGATCGGGTATCGGGCTGGCGCTGGCGAGCGATATCGCCCGGCTTCACCGAAGCCACCTGCAGCTTTCCCGCAGTGAGGCTCTGGGAGGGCTGAGCGTAAAAATGCGCTTTCTGTTGCTGACGTAAAAAAACCGCGCGTTTCAAATCGTTACAATCTACTTGCCCGCCGCACGCAGAGTGCTTGATCGCCAGGCGTCTCAGGTTAAAATCTCGCGGTTTTTTTGGGACTTTTCTATAAATTGCGCGGGAACATGATAATGAAAAAAGTGGCATTGATGGGCTTAGGCCTGATATTCGTTTCGGCGGCGGCTAACGCCATCAGCTTTAACGGCTCAGCGGGTCAGGATTACACTCATCTGGGCTTTGGCCTGGGTACCGAGACCGCCGGTCTGGCGATGACCGGCGGCTGGACGCATAACGACGACGATGGCGATGCGGCAAGCCTCGGCCTGGGTCTGAATATTCCTCTTGGCCCGTTCCTGGCCACCGTCGGCGGTAAAGGCATCTACACTAACCCGAACGACGGCGACGAAGGGTACGCGGCAGCGGTGGGCGGCGGTCTGCAGTGGAAAATTGGCGACAGCTTCGGCCTGTTTGGTGAGTACTACTACTCTCCGGACTCCCTCTCCAGCGGTATCGACAGCTATGAAGAAGCCAACGCGGGTGCGCGCTGGACCATCATGCGCCCAATTACCATTGAAGCGGGTTATCGTTATCTGAACCTGGCGGGCAAAGACGGCAACCGCGACAACGCGCTGGCTGACGGCCCGTACGTGGGCGTCAGCGCAGGCTTCTAACCCCTCCGGCGCGGCGTCCGTCGCGCCAGTTTCTCTCCTCTCCATGCCGGTGATTGCGCTATAGTGTTTTCACCATATAAGCGGGAGAACACAATGATTAATGTGGAGATGTTATCCACCGGCGACGAAGTGCTGCATGGACAGATTATTGATACCAATGCTGCCTGGCTTGCCGATCTTTTCTTTGAGCAAGGATTACCGTTAACGCGCCGCAATACCGTAGGCGACAGTCTTGAGTCGCTGGTGACCGTTCTGCGCGAGCGTAGCGAACACTGCGACGTGCTGATTGTGAACGGTGGGCTCGGCCCTACCAGCGACGATCTCAGCGCGCTGGCTGCCGCGACCGCCAAAGGCGAAGGGCTGGTGTTGCACGAGGAGTGGCTGGCCCACATGGAGCGTTTCTTCTCCGAACGTGGCCGCGTGATGGCACCCAGCAACCGCAAACAGGCTGAAATCCCGGCCAGCGCCGAACTGGTCGATAACCCGGTGGGTACTGCCTGCGGTTTCGCCGTTCAACTGAACCGCTGCCTGATGTTCTTCACGCCGGGTGTCCCGTCTGAATTTAAAGTGATGGTCGAACAGCAGATCCTGCCGCGCCTTCGTCAACGTTTTACCCTGCCTGAACCGCCAGTCTGCCTGCGCCTGACCACCTTTGGCCGTTCGGAAAGCGATCTGGCGCAGAGCCTCGATCACCTGCCGCTGCCGCCGGGGGTATCCATGGGCTATCGCTCTTCCATGCCGATCATTGAACTCAAGCTCACCGGGCCTGCCACGCAGAAAGCGGCGATGCTGGCGCTCTGGCCGGAAGTGCAGCGCGTGGCGGGCGAAAGTCTGATTTTCGAGGGTACGGAAGGGCTACCGGCGCAGATTGCGAAGCATCTGCAGTCGCGCCAGCTGAGCGTCACCCTCAGCGAGCAGTTCACCGGCGGCCTGCTGGCGCTGCAACTGTCGCGCGTTAATGCTCCGCTGCTGGCCAGCGAGGTGGTGCCGTTCCAGCAGGAGACGCTGGCGCAGACGGCGCGCTGGGCGTCAGAACGCCGGGTCAACCATTTTGCCGGGCTGGCGCTATTTGTCGGGGGTATGGATGAGGAATATCTCAACTTTGCGCTGGCTACGCCGGAAGGGACGCATGCCTTAAGAGTCAAAATGAGTATCACCCGCCACAGCCTGGCGGTGCGTCAGGACGTCTGCGCCATGATGGCGCTGAACATGCTGCGTCGCTGGCTGGCAGGTAAAGAGGTGGCCAGCGAGCACGGCTGGATCAACGTGGTGGAATCGCTGTTCGTTGAGTGACCGGTTTGCCGGGGCGGCGGCCCCGGCGATACCTAACCCAGGGCCTTCGCCAGCAACGCGATCGGATGCTCGCAGCGCTTGCTGGTGGACATCTCTATCTGCCATTTGCAGGTTTCGCAGTCGGTCACCACGATATCCGCGCCGCTCTCTTCAATCTGGCGGAACAGCGGCGCGCCAATTGCCTGTGATGTTTCGTAATTTTCACGCTTAAAGCCGTACGTCCCCGCAATGCCGCAGCAGCGCGAATCCAGCACCGTCAGCTCCAGCCCCGGAATTAACCGCAACAGTTCCAGCGTGTAAAGCGCCCAGCCCATTTTTTCCATATGGCATGGCGTGTGATAGACCACTTTCAGGGGTAAATTTTTCAGCGGTAGCGTCTGCCCGCTGTCCAGCTTGCGCCACAGGAAACGGGTTGCCAGCTCGATATGTTCGCGCAGGCCGGTATTGTCCACGTCCAACAGGTGCGGATACTCATCGCGCAGCGTGAAGGTACAGGTCGAGGAGGTGGCCAGCACCGGAATGCCTTTATCGACGATGGCCTCGCGCAGCGACGAGACGTTGCTTCTGGCCTGTTTGCGCGCTTTATCGGTAAACCCGTTGGCGATCAGCGGCACGCCGCAGCATTTCTCCTTGTTCAGTAACTGCACGCCTGTACCCATGGCGTTCAGCACTTTCAGCAGATCTTTACCCAGTTGCGGATGGTTGTAATTCACGTAGCAGCCATGGAAGAACGCGACCTGGTCGGCATACCGCGCCTGGTCTGCCGCTACGGATTTGTACCAGCGGCGGAAGGTGCCGTGGGAATATTTGGGCAAACTGCGGTGATGGTCGATCTTAAGCGTGGCATCCAGCAGCTGGCGCACCGGTTTCAGCGAGGTCGCGGCGTTCACCAGCGGGGCAAATGGCGTGGAGACGCTGCCCATCAGATCGGTATGGCTAAGAATGGCATCGCGCAGCGACGGTTTTTGCGTGCTATAGCGTGCCCGGGCGCGCTGAATAATGTCGCCGATTTTCACATCCGACGGACAGGCGACTTCACAACGTTTGCAGTTGATGCAGTATTTCAGCGCGTCATCGTACAGCGCGCCGTCCTTCAGACGCAGGCGCTCGCCGTCCGGCCCGGCCTGTTTCGGACCGGGATAGCGCGGGTTGACGCCGCTGACCGGGCAGACGGTGGTGCAGACCGTGCATTTGATGCAGCTTTCAAAGCGGGTATCGTTCATTGTTCAGCCTCCGTGCGCTGGCAAATCTGCTCTGCCACATAGAGCGCCGTTATGGCGCAGACGCCGCCGCCGCAGCCCTGGGCGATAGGATCGTATCCACCCAAAAGCGAGCCGATGGCGTAGAGATTCGGTACTGACTTTCCTGAAAGTTGCGGATGCAGCTGGTTATCCACGATTACGCCGAACTGCTGCCACGGCTGCGGGGCAAAGAAATCGCTCTGATACCAGTCCGCGCGAGAGGCGCTCTGGCGGACGTCCAGCCCCATAATCGCCTCGCGAATGCCGTCCCGACTGCTCAGCAGACCGTTGCTGAAGAAACTGCCGCTTGCCAGCACCGCGTAACGCGTACGAAGCGGAATATCGTCGTGGTTGCGGGTCCAGATTTCGCTCACCGAGCCGTCAGTCAGGGTGATTTTTTTCACTTCATCACCCCCCATCCACACGCCTCCCTGGGCCACAAACTGGCGCTGAAGCTGGGTATGCAGGCGAATACCGGGCACCGACGGAGGAAGCGTTGGCAGCAGGCCGAGCGAGCAGGGCAGGCGGTCGGACAGCCAGCGCCACAGCCGGTTGTCTTGCAAGCCAAAGCAGGCGGGCATAAACAGCGCATCGCATCCCTCTGCAAGCGGTTTGAGCGCCTCATACAGCAGCGGCCATTTCTCTTCGTTATCGAGCAAACGGGCAATATTCACCGCGCGGAACTCGCTGGGGTTGTCGCGCAGGACATCCAGCTCAGGAAGGTCAATCTCTGCCGTTTCAGCGTTGACCCCCTGGCGACTGAGCGAGGCCGCTGCCAGATGGGGCTGAAAATCCAGAAAACCGCTAATGCCCACCACCCGCACGCGCGTGGCCTTGAACGGGGCAACGGGCACCTCCTCCGGGCTGAGCCAGGCGGAACGCAGGGTGCCAAGCGGCGTGACGCGCGCGTGATTTTGCCTGGCACTCCCCTGCATACGTGCGCCGCAATCAGCCAGCAGCGCTTCGGTTTCCAGGGCAAAGCGGTCAATGTGCTGCGCGCCAGTCAGGTGATAAGGATGCTCTGCCGGCAGTTTTTCGCGGTACGTTTCGTCCACCAGATCCAGCGAGCCCGACGAGAAGTGCAGGGCGCTCTGGCCCCGGGTGATAATGGCGCAGCGCAGTCCCTGCTTCGTGAGTTTGATGCCACAGAGCAGACCCGCCAGCCCGCCGCCGACGATCACCGTATCAAATTTCATCGCGTTGCTCCTTCTCAAGACCGCAAAGCCCCTGGTACACCCAGCGGGTAAATTCGCTTTCACGCAGGGCATCGCCCCAGGCGACAGGCTGAATGCCTTTCCAGCGCTCGTTCAGAAAATCGCTGAGCTGATCGAGCGACTGGGTGGCAGTGGTGGTATGAAAACGCTGCAGCAGTCCGGCGGCACGGCAGGCACACAGTTCGCCCTGACAGGTGCCCATTCCGACGCGGGTGCGGCGGCGGAGATCGAGCAGGCTATTCACCGTCAGATTCTCCACCGCGTATTGCACTTCCCCGGCGGTAACGGCCTCGCACTCGCATACCAGACTGCGGCTCAGCCGTCCTTCACCCAGCCAGACCGGTGTTCTGTCGCCATGGCGATAGACAGCCGAACCACGCAGGGGGGCAGGCAGGGAGATAATTTTTTGCAGCGTTTTCTCGGTGGACTGGCGCGAGCCGGGCAGGGGCTGTTCTGCGGTCACGCACGGTTCGCTATTGCCCAGCTTGCGGCAGACAGCATCCGTCGCCCATTCGGCCATCAGGCGGTAGGTCATCAATTTACCGCCGGTGATGGTGATGAAGCCGTCCAGCCCGTCGCGCTCGGCATGGTCAAGCAGCACAATGCCACGGCTGACGTTGCGCCCGCTCGGGTCGTTATCGCTGGCGACAAGCGGACGCACACCCGCGTAGGCGCGCAGGATGCGGGTCTGGGCCATCACCGGCGCCAGTTTTTCTCCTTCGCGCAGCAGGATGTCGACCTCTTCTGCGGTGACCCGATTGTAGTCAATCTCGCTGTAGTCAACGTGGGTGGAGGTGGTCCCGATTAACGAAATGGTATCGCCGGGGACAAGGATGTCTGCGTCAGACGGTTTACGGCAGCGGTTGATGACATGGTTATTAATGCGGTGGTCGAGGATCAGCAGCGAGCCTTTGGCCGGGAACATGCGCACAGATAAATCGGCGTATTCTGCGATGCGTTGCCCCCAGATCCCCGCCGCGTTGACCACCACAGCGGCATACAGCTCGCTGTGTTCGTTGTACTGCGTATCCAGGACCCGCACGCCCACGATGCGATGCCCCTCACGGATAAGCCCGGTGACCTGATGGCCGGTCAGGATCCGCGCGCTGTGCTCGCGGGCATCCAGCATGTTGGCCGCCGTCAGACGAAACGGATCCACGGTGCCGTCCGGGACTTTTACTGCACCCGTCAGTGCCGGATTAACCGAAGGTTCGATGCGGCGAGCGAGGGCCGGGTCAATGGCTTGCGCCTGAATTCCCGCGGCCTGGCAGGCGGTAATGAAAGTTGACTGAAAGGCGAGATCGTCTTCGGGAAGCGTAATAAACAGGCCGTCGGTCGGTTCAATACAGTGGCGGGCGATACGTCGCAGGATCTGATTTTCGGCGATACATTCGCGTGCCGATTCGCCGTCGGTAACGGCGTAGCGGGCGCCGCTGTGCAGCAGGCCATGATTGCGTCCGGTAGCGCCGGTCGCAATATCATGGCGCTCCAGGAGCGTGACGCTCAGCCCTCTGAGCGCACAGTCGCGTGCGATGCCAGCGCCGGTCGCGCCCCCGCCAATGATAATCACATCGCTGTAGCGTGGATCGTGAATTGTCATTGTCATCCCTCTGTGTTCGTTTTTTATCATTTAGCCACATGAAAACTGTGGTTTGTTTGATTTCGAACACAAACGAGCGAAATTCGAAAGTGAAACGTGATTTCATGCGCTTTTTTGCGCATGTTGTCATATTTCTGTAACAATTTGTGCGTTGATTCACAGTAACAATCACCGTGATTTCTTAACATCCCCGCCTTGCTGGAGTTTGGGGCAGTTAAACCCCTGTAAATTCAATACATGGCCACGGAGGCTGTCATGCTCAGTATCTTTAAACCTGCGCCGCACCGGGCGCGTCTGCCTGAGGCAGAAATAGATCCGCTTTACCGCCGCCTGCGCTGGCAAATCTTCCTGGGGATCTTCTTCGGGTATGCGGCGTATTACCTTGTGCGTAAAAACTTTGCCCTCGCCATGCCTTATCTGGTTGAGCAGGGCTTTTCGCGTGGCGATCTCGGGTTCGCGCTGTCGGGGATCTCCATCGCCTACGGCTTTTCGAAATTCATCATGGGATCGGTGTCGGATCGCTCGAATCCGCGCGTGTTCCTGCCAGCCGGTCTGATCCTGGCGGCGGCGGTGATGCTGTTTATGGGCTTTGTGCCATGGGCAACGTCCAGCATCGCCATTATGTTTGTGCTGTTGTTCCTGTGCGGCTGGTTCCAGGGGATGGGATGGCCGCCATGCGGGCGTACCATGGTGCACTGGTGGTCGCAAAAGGAGCGTGGCGGCATCGTGTCGGTGTGGAACTGCGCGCATAACGTGGGTGGCGGCATTCCGCCTCTGCTGTTCCTGCTGGGGATGGCCTGGTTCAACGACTGGCACGCTGCGCTCTATATGCCTGCCTTTGGCGCCATTCTGGTGGCGATTATCGCGTTTGCGCTGATGCGCGATACACCGCAGTCCTGCGGCCTGCCGCCGATTGAGGAGTACAAAAACGACTATCCGGATGATTACAGCGAGAAGCACGAAGAAGAGCTGACGGCAAAGCAGATCTTCATGAAGTACGTGTTGCCAAACAAACTGCTGTGGTACATCGCGGTTGCGAACGTGTTTGTTTACCTGCTGCGTTACGGCATCCTCGACTGGTCACCGACCTACCTGAAAGAGGTGAAGCATTTCGCGCTGGATAAATCCTCCTGGGCCTACTTCCTGTACGAATACGCGGGGATCCCGGGGACGCTGATTTGCGGCTGGATGTCGGACAAAGTATTTAAGGGCAACCGTGGCGCAACGGGCGTCTTCTTTATGACGCTCGTGACCATTGCCACCGTCGTCTACTGGCTCAACCCGCCGGGTAACCCGGGCGTGGATATGACCTGTATGATCGTCATCGGCTTCCTGATTTATGGTCCTGTTATGTTGATCGGTCTGCATGCGCTGGAACTGGCACCGAAAAAAGCAGCCGGTACGGCGGCAGGCTTTACCGGTCTGTTTGGCTACCTGGGCGGTTCGGTCGCGGCGAGCGCCATCGTGGGCTATACCGTTGACTTCTTCGGCTGGGACGGCGGCTTTATGGTAATGATCGGCGGCAGCGTGCTGGCGGTACTGCTGCTGATTGTTGTGATGATCGGTGAAAAACGTCACCACGCGGACGTGCTGGCGCGTCGTCAATAAGGAGCATTGCCATGAAATTAACTCAATTAGCGACCGGTCTGCTGCTGGCGGGCCTGATGACCGGCTCCGCACTGGCGGCGGATAAAATCGTTATTGCCCATCGCGGCGCAAGCGGCTATCTGCCGGAGCATACGCTGCCGGCGAAAGCGATGGCCTACGCGCAGGGGGCCGATTATCTTGAGCAGGATCTGGTGATGACAAAGGACGACCAGCTGGTCGTCCTGCATGACCACTATCTTGATCGCGTGACCGATGTGGCGGAGCGTTTCCCGGACCGCGCCCGTAAAGATGGTCGTTTTTACGCCATCGATTTTACTCTGGATGAAATCCGCTCTCTGAAGTTTACCGAAGGCTTCGAGATTGAAAACGGCAAGAAGGTGCAGGTTTATCCGGGACGTTTCCCGATGGGTAAATCTGACTTCCGTATCCATACCTTCCAGGAAGAGATTGAGTTTGTTCAGGGGCTGAACCACTCGACGGGCAAAAATATCGGTATCTATCCGGAAATTAAAGCCCCTTGGTTCCATCACCAGGAAGGGAAGGATATTGCCGCGAAGACGCTGGAGGTGCTGAAGCAGTACGGCTACACCAGCAAGAAGGACAAAGTTTATCTCCAGTGTTTTGACGCCGCGGAACTGAAGCGCATCAAAACCGAGCTGGAGCCAAAGATGGGGATGGATCTCAATCTGATCCAGCTGATTGCCTATACCGACTGGAACGAAACCCAGGAGAAGCAGGCAGACGGCAAGTGGGTAAACTACAACTACGATTGGATGTTCAAACCGGGCGCCATGAAGCAGATCGCGCAGTACGCCGACGGGATCGGGCCGGATTACCACATGCTGGTGGCGGAAGGTTCAACCCCGGGCCACGTGAAGCTGACGGCGATGGTAAAAGAGGCACACGCCAGCAAGATGCAGGTGCATCCGTATACGGTGCGCGCAGACCAGTTACCGCCGTACGCCACGGACGTGAATCAGCTTTACGAGGTGTTGTATAAGCAGGCGGACGTAGACGGGTTGTTTACGGATTTCCCGGATAAAGCAGTTTCATTCCTGCATAACAAGTAATACAAGGGGCCGTAAGGCCCTTTTTTATTCGGGCAGTAGGCCGGCCAGCCTTAGCTTTTTTTCCCATTCTGGCTCTGGCCCTAGCTGTTCTGCGACCAGGTTGACCAGCGCCTGGATCACCGGCGAGGCGCGACGCGTCTGGCGATACAGGGCCACAATGTTGCCACCATCCGGTTGCCAGCCGGGTAAAATAATATTCAGTTCTCCGCGCAATATCGCATCAGCACCTAAAAATAACGGCATGACCACAATCCCAAGCCCTGCTTTGGCGGCTTCCAGCAGGCTGAAAGCATTATCCGAACGCAGACGATTTCTGACGCGCCAGTTCTGGCGCTGCCCGTTATGCAGTAGCTGCCAGCAACCGCCTGGCGCACGGTGGGTATATAACAGTCCGTCATGCTGCTCCAGCTCAACGGGGTGCACAGGCGTGCCCCGTTGCGCCAGATAGTCCGGGCTCGCGCACAGCCAGGTCAGATTGCGCGCCAGCGTGCGGGCGATGAGCGTAGAGTCCGGGACGAGACCCAGGCGGATGGCGATATCAAAGTCGGGCTGATGCATATTAATCTGCCGATCTTCTGTCGAGATATCGAGAGACAGTCCCGGATGAGCGCCAATAAATCCGGCCAGGATCGTCGACAGATGGGTGGTCATAAAGGTATGCGAGGTGGCGATACGCAGCTCGCCGTGAAGCTCGCTGCGTGAGGGTGCTACGGCTTCTTCCGCCTGTGTGACTTCGTCAAGGATACGCACGCACTCCTGATAAAAAAGCAGACCCGCTTCCGTCAGGCTAAGGCGGGGCCCACGCTCCAGCAAGCTTGCGCCAAGCCGTTTCTCCAGCATCTTGACGCGCTGGCTGACCACCGATTTTGATGTCCCCAGCTTTGCCGCCGCGCCAACAAAGCTTTGCGACTCAACAACCGAAACAAACGTGCTCATCTCCACGAACTTGTTCACACAGGCGCTCCTTTATGGCTTATTCGGTTTACTATGCGCCGTTCAGGGAGCCGGAAAAACGGCTGGCGAGATATTCTGCCGCCATGATCACATCCGGGTTAGTCGCCTGAGAGGGAACGTCCGGGAACAGCGAGGCATCGACGACAAACAGCCCGTTAATGCCAAAGACGTTGCCGCACGCGTCCACGACTGCTGCCGGATCGCTTTCTTTACCCATCGGTGCTGTCGCGCTGAGGTGTAGATTGCTTTTCACCGTCGCACGCTGCTCCTCAGCTATCTGCTGGTCTGTTTTGGCGAGTTTACCGCCTTTAACTGCCGGGACTTCGCCAGTAACCAGTGCCTGCAATGGACCTTCCTGCACCAGTGCCCGGGACAACTTCACCGCTTCGACCATCCGCATGACGTCGCGCTCGTCGCCCAGCAGATTGAGATCGATGCTGGGGGCGAGCAGCGGATTGCGGCTCGTCAGTGTCAGACGCCCACGGGCACAGGGGCGAGCCACGGTGAAAAAGAGCTGGAAACCCGCCCCGTGTGGAAACAGTCCTGGATCGACGAAGTGGTTATTGCTGATATACAGATCCAGTTCGTCGGCTGCGGCCAGCGAAGATTGTGTCCAGAGCGTTGCACCTATTGGGGGATAGCTGGCATGTTCTGCAGAGGTCGCCAGCATGATCCCGTTCACGGGTTGTTCCTGCAAATTGCGGCCAACGGGGAGATCCTGTTTTAGCGGGATTTCCAGACGGCGTAAATCGTCAGCAGGACCAATGCCGGAGCGTAACAGAATGGCTGGCGTACCGGCCGCACCGGCACAAAGGAACACGCAGTCGGCAGCGATCCGTGTCCCATCCGCAAGCTGTATGCCGTTCACCCGCGAATTGTCTATCAGCGCTTTATCCACAACCGTCATGCCGACAATTGACAGATTCTTGCGCGCCCGAACCTCCGCCGTCAGGTAGACCATGCCAGTGTTTTGCCGGATGCCGTTGACAACATTCAGTGGATAGATGGCGACGCCGTGTTGTTGTTCGCCGTTAATATCGTCAATGGCGGCAAAGCCGTGAGCGCGACAGGCGTGATAAAACGCCTGACTTGCCGGACTGAGTGTCTCAAGCGCAGGTAATCGCACCGGAACGGGACCGTGGCGGCCATGCCAGCGATCGTCGCCATAGTCGGCATTTTCAAGCCGTTTGAACCACGGTAAGACCTTATCAAACGACCAGTCGCTCAGGCCGCGCTTTACCCAGCGGTCAAAATCGAATTTAGGGGCGCGAACAAACGCGCCTGCGTTGATCGTGGAGCCGCCACCGAGCACTTTGGCCCGCAGATGACCAGAGGTGTGATCGGTTCCCGTTGCCGCGCCGTGTTCCCAGACGTAATCACCGCCGCCAACAGAGTGGCTTTGCGCCAGTTCGTCCGGCCAGCCATCGGGGGCAAAGACGGGGCCGCCCTCCAGCAGCAATACCTGGCAGTCAGGGTTCTCGCTAAGACGTGCGGCGAGAACCGCACCCGCTGAACCACCGCCTGCGACTATGACGTCGTACGATTGTTTCATTATTCTGGCGCTGTTTTCCGGCTTGATGGATACCATTTTTCCTCTCCTCATGAATATCGTTACGCAGCGCATCAGCCAGTTTTTCTGCCATCATGATGATGGTCGGATTGAGGTTGATGAGCGGGATTTCGGGCAAGATCGATGCGTCGATGACCCGTAAGTCATGCAGACCATAGAGGCACCCGTTTTCATCCACCACGGCATAGGGGTCATCAGGGGGTCCCATCGGTGCGGTGGAGCAGGGATGCTGGAGGGTGCTAACCCCCTGCGCCAGAGCCTGGCGAATGTCAGATTCATCATCCCCGACCGAGGCTCCCGGGCTGATTTCGTACTCAATGAGCTGGCGCAGCGGCGGCATATCCGCCAGCAGGCGTGCCAGACGAAAACACTCGACCATCCGGCGCATGTCATCTTCTGTCGTCAGGTGATTAAGCGCTATTTCCGGTGCATCGTGAGGGTCACGGCTCTTCAGGCGGATGTAGCCTGTGGAGCTGCAATGCATGAGTTCCAGCCCGAGGGAGAAGGCGACGCCGGTTGGGCTGAGGTCTGCAGGTAACAGATGCGAAGGGGAAATGGCAATGTCCATTTCGCGGGCTGATTTGGCAAAGCTTGAATTCGTCCAGATCTGGGCGGCGACAACCGGATGCTCGTGGCCCTTAAGTTCGGCTTTTCCGGCGAAGTTGATCCAGTAGAAGGCGTGATCCCGCAGACGCTCACCCACCGGGGCCTCTTTCACGACGGGGATCGACAGCGATTCCAGATGGTGGCGTGGGCCGATGCCTGAGCGCAGCAATATCGCGGCAGAACCATAGGCGCCGGCGCTGAGGATCGTCTGGCGGGCAAAGCACTGTTCCCCGTCGGCAAGCTGCACGCCTTTGACCCGGTTCTCCTCAACGATCAGCTTGTCCGTGAGCGCCCCATACACGATGGTCAGGTTCGGGCGCTGGCGCACCTTGCGGGTAAGCCATGCCATTCCGGTATTCACCCGAACGCCGTTAATGATATTCATCGGATTGGGCCCGGCGCCGTTGTTGGCTTCTGGGTGGTTAAAGTCTTCAACCCGCGCAAAACCCAACTGCCACGCCGCTTCCAGGGTGGCCCGCTGAACTGGGGTGATCTCCTCTAACGTCATCTGATGGATCGGAAGTGGACCTTCACGACCGTGATATTTATCCTCACCCAAAGGGTAGGTTTCCATCTTTTTGTAGTAGGGCAGCACATCCTCATATTTCCAGCCCTTAAGCCCTTTTGCCGTGATGCGTTCGAAATCCCAGGGGAGCGCCCGGCAGGCGACGGCGGCGTTAATGGCTGAACTTCCGCCGAGGGTTTTACCGCGCGGAGTATAGACGGGATCGGGCTGGCTGACCGGGCTGGCGTAATAGCCCCATTCATATCGCTGATCGCCATTCGCCGCGATAATATTGCCGCTGTAAAGCAGTTCCGGATAGCCATCGGGATCAAAAGACGGACCATATTCCAGCAGCAGAACACGTGTCTGCTCATCTTCGCTAAGACGTGCTGCCAGCACTGCCCCGGCAGAGCCCGCGCCAACGATAATAATATCGTAGGGCATCTGCTCAGGGGATGTGGTCATGAACTGCTCTAAGGATAAAACGGACATTGCTGATGGCCTCCTCAGGTGGATATACCGTTAGAGTAAGCGGCATGAGGAGGGGTGAACAGGTGAGGAAAGGCGAATCACGGGTTCGTAAATCACGAACCCGAAAGGAGGGGTTGGCGCTATATTTCTATTTCAATATCACCTTTTGCCCGGCAGCAGCAGGGCAAAATTTCCCCTTCATTGATAAAGGCCAGCGGTTCGGTCAGCCAGTCCACCTGGCCGGTGACCAGGCGGCAGCGGCAGGAGCCGCAATAGCCTTCACGACACTGATACTCTACCGTCACCTGATTCGCCTCAAGGGCTGCCAGCAGGGAAGGGTGCTCTTCCTGGCACAGCACTTCTGTGCCCGAAAGACTCAGCGTTACGCGCGTCATCAGAGCTGGAAATTGCTCAGGTCGTCAGTGTTGACTTCAGAATCAATCTGACCGACCAGGTAAGAACTGACTTCCACTTCTTGTGGCGCCACCTGCACGTTATCGGACACCAGCCAGGTGTTGATCCACGGGATCGGGTTGGAACGCGTCTGGAATGGCAGATCGAGACCGACCGCCTGCATACGGATGTTGGTGATGTACTCAACGTACTGGCACAGAATGTCTTTGTTCAGGCCAATCATGGAGCCGTCGCGGAACAGGTAGTCTGCCCACTCTTTCTCCTGCTGTGCGGCCAGCACGAACAGGTCGTAGCACTCCTGCTTGCACTCTTCAGCGATTTCCGCCATCTCCGGGTCGTCTGCACCGCTGCGCAACAGGTTCAGCATGTGCTGGGTGCCGGTCAGGTGCAGGGCTTCGTCACGGGCGATCAGACGGATGATTTTGGCGTTACCTTCCATCAGCTTGCGCTCGGCAAACGCAAAGGAGCAGGCAAAGCTCACGTAGAAGCGGATGGCTTCCAGGGCGTTAACGCTCATCAGGCACAGGTACAGCTGCTTTTTCAGCGCGCGCAGGTTCACGGTGACGGTTTTGCCGTTCACGTTGTGGGTCCCTTCGCCCAGCAGGTGCCAGTAGCTGGTCATCTCGATCAGCTCGTCGTAATAGTGGGCAATCCCTTCCGCGCGTTTCTGAATCTGCTCGTTGGTGACGATATCGTCAAACACCACCGCCGGATCGTTAACGATATTGCGGATGATGTGGGTGTAAGAGCGGGAGTGGATCGTCTCCGAGAACGCCCAGGTTTCCACCCAGGTTTCCAGTTCCGGAATGGAGATCAGCGGCAGCAGGGCAACGTTCGGGCTGCGGCCCTGAATGGAGTCCAGCAGCGTCTGGTACTTCAGGTTACTGATGAAAATGTGTTTTTCATGCTCCGGCAACGCCTGGAAATCAATACGATCGCGGGAAACGTCAACTTCCTCCGGACGCCAGAAGAAGGAGAGTTGCTTTTCAATCAGCTTTTCGAAGATGTCATATTTTTGCTGATCGTAGCGTGCCACATTGACCGGCTGGCCGAAGAACATCGGCTCTTTGAGCTGGTCGTTTTTCGTCTGTGAAAAGGTGGTATATGCCATGAGTGTGTCCTGTGGTGTTATTTCCCCCTCGTCCCGGCCCTCTCCCACAGGGAGAGGGGGAAAGAGTACCCTCTCCCGGTGGGAGAGGGTTAGGATGAGGGGATTTATTAGATCTTACATGCGCCGCTTTCGCAGCCATCATCCTGAATTGACGGTGCCAGATCGTCCTGCGCGTCTTCTGCACCATCACGGGTGTTGTGATAATACAGAGTTTTCACGCCAAATTTGTACGCGGTGAGCAGGTCTTTCAGCAGTTGCTGCATTGGCACTTTACCAGACGGGAAACGCGTCGGGTCGTAGTTGGTATTGGCAGAGATCGACTGATCGATGAATTTCTGCATGATACCCACCAGCTGCAGATAGCCGTCATTGTTTGGCATTTCCCACAGCAGCTCGTAGTTGTCTTTCAGCTGCTCGTAATCCGGCACCACCTGGCGCAGGATACCGTCTTTCGACGCTTTGATGCTGACGTGACCGCGCGGCGGCTCGATACCGTTGGTGGCGTTAGAGATCTGCGAAGAGGTCTCAGACGGCATCAGGGCAGAGAGCGTGGAGTTGCGCAGGCCGTGAGTCTTAATGGACTCACGCAGTGCTTCCCAGTCCAGATGCAGCGGCGCGTTTGCAATCGCATCCAGGTCTTTCTTGTAGGTGTCGATTGGCAGAATGCCTTTCGCATAGGTGGTTTCGTTAAACCACGGGCATGCGCCTTGCTCTTTCGCCAGCTCGTTAGACGCTTTCAGCAGGTAATACTGGATCGCTTCGAACGTTTCGTGGGTCAGGTTGTTCGCGCTGCCGTCGGAGTAACGCTTACCGTGTTTCGCCAGCCAGTAGGCGAAGTTGATGACGCCGATACCCAGCGTACGACGGCCCATTGCGCCGCGTTTCGCCGCCGGGATTGGGTAATCCTGGTAGTCCAGCAGGGCGTCGAGCGCACGGACGGCCAGCACTGCCAGCTCTTCCAGCTCGTCCAGGCTCTTAATCGCGCCCAGGTTGAACGCAGACAGCGTACACAGCGCGATTTCGCCGTTTTCGTCGTTCACGTCTTCCAGCGGTTTGGTCGGAAGGGCGATCTCCAGGCACAGGTTAGACTGGCGCACTGGCGCAACAACCGGATCAAACGGGCTGTGGGTGTTGCAGTGGTCAACGTTCTGGATGTAGATACGGCCGGTAGAGGCACGCTCCTGCATCATCAGGGAGAACAGATCGACCGCCTTCACGCGCTGTTTACGGATGCTGTCATCTTTTTCGTATTTGGTGTACAGACGTTCAAACTCGTCCTGATCGGCGAAGAACGCGTCATACAGACCCGGGACATCGGACGGGCTGAACAGGGTAATGTCTTCACCTTTCAGCAGACGGGTGTACATCAGTTTGTTGATCTGCACGCCGTAGTCCATGTGACGCACGCGGTTACCTTCAACACCACGGTTGTTTTTCAGTACCAGCAGGCTTTCGACTTCCAGGTGCCACATTGGGTAGAACAGGGTTGCCGCACCACCGCGCACGCCGCCCTGAGAGCAGGATTTTACTGCGGTCTGGAAGTGCTTGTAGAACGGGATACAACCGGTATGGAACGCTTCACCGCCGCGAATTGGGCTGCCCAGGGCACGAATGCGGCCGGCGTTGATACCGATACCGGCACGCTGGGAGACGTATTTGACAATCGCGCTGGAGGTCGCGTTGATGGAATCCAGGCTGTCGCCGCACTCGATCAGTACGCAGGAGCTGAACTGACGGGTTGGGGTACGCACGCCAGACATAATCGGCGTCGGCAGAGAAATCTTGAACGTAGAGACCGCATCATAGAAACGCTTAACGTATTCCAGACGGGTGTCACGCGGGTAGTTAGAGAACAGGCAGGCGGCCACCAGAATATAGAGGAACTGGGCGCTCTCGTAGATTTCGCCCGTGACACGGTTCTGGACCAGGTATTTGCCTTCGAGCTGTTTCACCGCTGCGTAGGAGAAGTTCATATCACGCCAGTGATCGATAAACCCGTTCATCTGCTCGAACTCTTCTTCCGTATAGTCTTCCAGCAGATGCGTGTCGTATTTACCCAGCTCAACCATTTTCACCACGTGGTCGTAAAGCGCAGGCGGCTCGAACTGGCCGTAGGCTTTTTTACGCAGGTGGAAAATCGCCAGACGTGCAGCGAGGTACTGATAATCCGGCGCTTCGCGGGAGATCAGATCCGCCGCCGCTTTGATGATGGTTTCGTGGATATCAGACGTTTTGATGCCGTCGTAGAACTGAATATGGGAACGCAGTTCAACCTGGGAGATAGATACGTTGTTCAGGCCTTCTGCTGCCCAGTCGAGAACTCGATGGATTTTGTCCAGATTGATACGCTCGGTAGTACCGTCGCGCTTTGTCACCAGCAGACTCTGATTCATGTGGGTTTTACCTGTCCGTGAAATAAAAAAATATCCCCCGTTTATCCACAGATCCGCCTTGTGACTAACTCTGTGGATAAATACTACATATAGGGGTTTTGCGATAAGAGAAACGCTATATGGTGAGTATTCTAGTAAGGATTCTTTTCAGTACAAGGGTTGATTTTGACGTTAAATTGAGGTTGTGAAAGGGTAAAAAAGGCTAAGTCCTCATGCTGTAAGGCCTGGAAGAGATGTCAATAATTAAGAAAAAAAATTCAAAATTTGATCGAGTGCTGATTTCTTCAACGGGAGGTCAGAATTGCGCAACATGATGTCGCGCAATCTTTATAAGAATAATGGATGACGTTAGTCGTTTTTGGCGGTGGTGTGCAACATATAGTTAACATCCACGCCCGGGGCGAGTTTGAATTTATCGGTCAGCGGATTGTAGTGCAGACCGGTGATGTGCTGCTCCTTGAGCCACGTCTGGTCAACCCAACCCAGTAACTCGGCAGGCTTGATGAATTTCTTCACGTCGTGTGTACCTTTGGGCACCATGCGCAGTACATACTCTGCGCCGACGACGGCCATCAGCCAGGCTTTGCCGTTACGGTTGATGGTCGAGAAGAAGACCTGGCCGCCCGGTTTCACCAGTTTTGCGCAGGCGTTGACGACGGACTGCGGGTCGGGAACGTGCTCCAGCATCTCCATGCAGGTGACCACGTCGTACTGGTGCGCATGTTTTGCCGCGTGTTCTTCAACGGTTTCCTGCACGTACTCCACCTGAATCCCGGACTCCAGCGCATGCAGACGGGCAACCTGCAACGGTTCAAAACCCATATCCAGGCCGGTGACGGTGGCCCCTTCGCGCGCCATGCTCTCTGCCAGGATGCCGCCGCCGCAGCCGACGTCGAGCACTTTTTTACCGAACAGACCGCCGGAACGCTCCGCGATATAGCCCAGACGCAGCGGGTTGATGCGATGCAGAGGTTTGAACTCACCTTCGAGATCCCACCAGCGGGACGCCACCGCTTCAAATTTGGCAATCTCTTCGTGGTCTACGTTGTGAGCCACCGGGGATTTTTCGGCATTCATGGGCGCTTTTACTCCTTATTTAGCAAGACGAATGAGTATATCAGGCAATCCCTGTGAATAAAGCGTATAGGTTTACCTGTATCACCGCGGCTGTGTTATAATTTGCGACCTTTGAATCCGGGATACAGTAGAGGGATAGCGGTTAGATGAGCGACCTTGCGAGAGAAATTACACCGGTTAACATCGAGGAAGAGCTGAAGAGCTCCTATCTGGACTATGCGATGTCGGTCATTGTTGGCCGTGCGCTGCCGGACGTCCGCGATGGCCTGAAGCCGGTACACCGTCGCGTACTATACGCCATGAACGTATTGGGCAATGACTGGAATAAAGCCTACAAAAAATCTGCCCGTGTCGTTGGTGACGTAATCGGTAAATACCATCCCCATGGTGATATCGCGGTGTACGACACCATCGTTCGTATGGCGCAGCCTTTCTCGCTGCGTTACATGCTGGTAGATGGTCAGGGTAACTTTGGTTCTATCGACGGCGACTCCGCCGCGGCAATGCGTTATACGGAAATCCGTCTGGCGAAAATTGCCCATGAGCTGATGGCCGACCTGGAAAAAGAGACGGTTGATTTCGTTGATAACTACGATGGCACGGAAAAAATTCCTGACGTCATGCCAACGAAGATCCCTAACCTGCTGGTGAACGGTTCGTCCGGTATCGCCGTAGGGATGGCGACCAACATTCCGCCGCACAACATCACCGAAGTGATCAACGGCTGCCTGGCCTATATCGACGATGAAGACATCAGCATTGAAGGGCTGATGGAACACATCCCGGGCCCGGACTTCCCGACGGCGGCCATCATCAACGGTCGTCGTGGTATTGAAGAAGCGTACCGCACCGGTCGCGGCAAGATTTACATCCGTGCCCGCGCCGAAGTGGAAGCAGATGCCAAAACCGGCCGTGAAACCATCATTGTTCACGAGATCCCGTATCAGGTGAACAAAGCGCGACTGATTGAAAAAATCGCCGAGCTGGTAAAAGAAAAACGTGTTGAAGGCATCAGCGCGCTGCGCGACGAGTCTGATAAAGACGGTATGCGCATCGTGATTGAAATCAAACGCGACGCGGTGGGCGAGGTTGTGCTGAACAACCTGTACTCCCAGACTCAGCTGCAGGTCTCCTTCGGTATCAACATGGTTGCACTGCACCATGGTCAGCCGAAGATCATGAACCTGAAAGAGATCCTGAGCGCGTTTGTCCGTCACCGCCGCGAAGTGGTGACCCGTCGTACCATTTTCGAACTGCGTAAAGCGCGTGACCGTGCCCACATCCTTGAGGCACTGGCTGTGGCGCTGGCCAACATCGACCCGATCATCGAGCTGATCCGTCGCGCGCCAACCCCGGCGGAAGCGAAAACCGCGCTGATTTCCCGTCCGTGGGATCTGGGCAACGTTGCGGCAATGCTGGAGCGTGCCGGTGATGACGCCGCGCGTCCTGAGTGGCTGGAACCTGAATTCGGCGTGCGTGATGGTCAGTACTACCTGACTGAACAGCAGGCCCAGGCGATTCTGGATCTGCGTCTGCAGAAACTGACCGGCCTTGAGCATGAAAAACTGCTCGACGAATATAAAGAGCTGCTGGAGCAGATCGCTGAACTGCTGCACATTCTGGGCAGCGCAGAGCGCCTGATGGAAGTGATCCGCGAAGAGCTGGAGCTGATCCGCGATCAGTTCGGCGATGAGCGTCGCACCGAAATCACCGCCAACTCCGCAGATATCAACATCGAAGACCTGATCAACCAGGAAGACGTTGTTGTGACCCTGTCTCACCAGGGCTACGTGAAGTATCAGCCGTTAACTGACTACGAAGCACAGCGTCGTGGTGGTAAAGGCAAATCTGCGGCACGTATTAAAGAAGAAGACTTTATCGACCGTCTGCTGGTGGCGAACACCCATGACACCATCCTCTGCTTCTCCAGCCGGGGTCGTCTGTACTGGATGAAGGTCTACCAGTTGCCGGAAGCGAGCCGTGGTGCACGTGGTCGTCCGATCGTTAACCTGCTGCCCCTGGAAGCGAACGAACGTATCACTGCCATTCTGCCGGTACGCGAGTACGAAGAGGGCGTGAACGTCTTTATGGCGACCGCCAGCGGTACCGTGAAGAAAACCGCGCTGACCGAGTTCAGCCGTCCACGTTCTGCCGGTATCATCGCGGTGAACCTGAACGAAGGCGATGAGCTGATTGGCGTCGATCTGACTTCAGGCAAAGATGAAGTCATGCTCTTCTCCGCAGCCGGTAAAGTGGTGCGCTTCAAAGAAGACGCCGTCCGCGCAATGGGTCGTACCGCAACGGGCGTTCGCGGTATCAAACTGGCGGGCGAAGACAGCGTCGTTTCTCTGATTATTCCGCGCGGGGAAGGGGCTATCCTGACCGTGACGCAGAATGGTTACGGTAAACGTACCGCGGAAGGGGAATACCCAACCAAGTCGCGTGGCACGCAGGGCGTTATCTCTATCAAGGTGACCGAGCGCAACGGTTCCGTTGTGGGCGCGGTGCAGGTAGACGATGCCGACCAGATCATGATGATCACCGATGCCGGTACGCTGGTGCGTACCCGCGTGTCGGAGATTAGCGTGGTGGGTCGTAATACCCAGGGCGTTATCCTCATCCGTACGGCGGAAGATGAAAACGTGGTGGGTCTGCAACGTGTTGCTGAGCCAGTGGACGACGAAGAGCTCGACTCCATCGACGGTAGCGTCGCGGAAGGTGATGATGATATCGCACCGGAAGTGGACACCGACGATGATGCAGCGGATGATGCTGACGAGTAATGTCTCCTGACGCATAAAGGGCCGGATTCCGGCCCTTTTCTTTTGCAGATGCAGACAAGTCAACGTTGCGACAAGCCGCGTTTACCGCTACCTTAACCACATTCTTTTTGACCCCGACGGCGGAGCCTCGCCCCTTTGAAATACCTCGTCTCCTTTCGAACCACGCTGAAAGTCTCTCGCTATCTGTTTCGGGCGCTGGCGCTCTTGCTTTGGTTACTGGTGGCCTTGTCCTCGGTGTTTTACATCGTTAACGCGCTGCACCAGAAAGAAGCGGAGATCCGTCAGGAATTTAACCTAAGTTCCGATCAGGCCCAGCGCTATATTCAGCGCACCTCCGACGTGATGAAGGAGCTGAAGTACATTGCCGAAAATCGCCTGACGGCGGAAAACGGTATTCTTGCCATCCGCGGCCGTAATGACAAAACCGAAGTACCGGATTTCGAGCCGCTGTTCCCGGATTCCGACTGCTCCGCCATGAGCAACACCTGGCGCGGTTCCCTGGAATCGCTCTCCTGGTTTATGCGCTACTGGCGCGACAACTTCTCCGCCGCCTATGACCTGAACCGCGTGTTCCTGATTGGCAGCGAAAACCTCTGCATGGCCGACTTTGGCCTGCGTGATGTGCCCGTCGAACGTGATGATGCGCTGAAAAGCCTGCATGAACGCATTTTGAAATACCGCAATGCGCCGCAGGACGAGCGCGGGAATAACATCTTCTGGATAAGCCAGGGGCCGCGCATGGGTGTGGGCTATTTCTATGCGCTGACGCCGGTTTATCTGGGCAATCGCCTGCAGGCGCTGCTGGGCATTGAACAGACCATCCGCATGGAAAACTTCTTCACGCCGGGCAGTCTGCCGATGGGAGTGACCATTCTGGATGAGAACGGCCATCCCCTGATTTCACTCACCGGGCCGGATAATCGCCTGAACGTCGATCCGCACTGGATGCAGGAGCGTTCGTGGTTTGGCTATACCTCAGGATTCCGTGAGCTGGTGCTGAAGAAAAGCTTACCGCCATCGTCGCTGAGTATTGTCTATTCCCTGCCGGTGGATATGGTGCTTGAGCGGATCCGTATTCTTATCATGAATGCCATCCTGCTGAACGTGCTGGCCGGTGGCGCGCTGTTTACCCTGGCGCGGATGTATGAGCGGAAGATTTTTATCCCCGCTGAAAGCGATGCCCAGCGTCTGGAGGAACACGAGCAGTTTAACCGTAAGATTGTTGCCTCCGCACCGGTGGGGATCTGTATCCTGCGCACCCAGGACGGCACCAATATCCTCAGTAATGAACTGGCGCATAACTACCTGAACATGCTGACGCACGAGGACCGGCAAAGGCTGACGCAAATTATCTGTGGTCAGCAGGTGAATTTTGTCGACGTGCTGACCAGCACCCACACCAACTTACAGATAAGCTTCGTGCATTCGCGCTATCGCAATGAAAACGTGGCGATTTGCGTGCTGGTGGATGTCTCAGCACGTGTGAAGATGGAAGAGTCTTTGCAGGAGATGGCCCAGGCGGCAGAGCAGGCCAGCCAGTCGAAATCCATGTTCCTTGCCACCGTCAGTCACGAACTGCGTACGCCGCTGTACGGGATTATCGGCAACCTCGATCTGCTGCAAACCAAAGAGCTGCCGAAAGGCGTTGATCGCCTGGTGACGGCGATGAACAACTCTTCAAGCCTGCTGCTGAAAATCATCAGCGACATTCTCGACTTCTCGAAAATTGAGTCCGAGCAGCTGAAAATTGAACCGCGCGAGTTCTCTCCGCGCGAGGTGATGAACCACATCAGCGCCAACTATCTGCCGCTGGTGGTACGTAAACAGCTGGGTCTCTATTGCTTTATTGAGCCAGACGTACCGCTGACGCTGCATGGCGATCCTATGCGTCTGCAGCAGGTCATTTCGAACCTGCTCAGTAACGCCATCAAGTTCACCGACATCGGCTGTATCGTGTTGCATGTGTGCCGGGCAGGGGACTACCTGAGCATTCGTGTGCGTGATACTGGCGTTGGGATCCCGGCGAAGGAAGTGGTTCGTCTGTTTGACCCGTTCTTCCAGGTTGGTACCGGCGTGCAGCGTAACTTCCAGGGGACCGGGCTGGGGCTGGCAATTTGTGAGAAGCTCGTCAGCATGATGGACGGCGATATCTCGGTGGATACCGAACCCGGTATGGGCAGCCAGTTCACCATTCGTATTCCGCTCTATTCTGCGCAGTATCCGGCGAAAACGACGGTTGACGGCCTGAGCGATAAGCGCTGCTGGCTGGCGGTACACAACGCCTCGCTGAATGATTATCTGACGGCACTGCTGAACCACAGCGGCGTGCGGGTTTCCCGTTATGAAGGCCAGACGCCGGACGTGGACGATGTGCTGATCACCGATGACACGCTGGCGCAACCGTGGCAGGGAAGGGGCGTGGTGATGTTCTGTCGTCGTCACATCGGTATTCCGGTTGAGCGTGCGCCGGGCGAGTGGGTTCACAGTGTGGCGACGCCACATGAGCTGTTGGGGCTGCTGGCGCGCATCTACAGCGTGCAGCTCGAAGAGAACGATGGCGCGGCGACCCTCCCGTCACCGGAATCGCTGGCGTCGGTGAACGACGATATGATGATTCTGGTCGTGGATGACCATCCGATTAACCGTCGCCTGCTGGCTGACCAGCTGGGCTCGCTGGGTTATCAATGTAAGACCGCTAATGACGGCGTGGATGCGCTGAATGTGCTGAGTAAAAACCATATTGATATCGTTCTCAGCGACGTGAATATGCCCAATATGGACGGCTATCGTCTGACGCAGCGTATCCGCCAGCTTGGTCTGACGTTGCCGGTGGTTGGCGTCACGGCGAATGCGCTGGCGGAAGAGAAACAGCGCTGCCTGGAGTCAGGAATGGACAGCTGTCTGTCGAAACCGGTTACGCTGGACGTATTAAAGCAGACATTGTCGATTTACGCGGATCGCGTGAGAAAAACGCGGACATAAAAAAGGCCCGTAAGGGCCTTTTACTTTTCACCCTCTCCCCGTGGGAGAGGGACGGGGTGAGGGCATCAGAACGCACACCCGTTCTGGATCAATCCTTATCCGTCGCGCTCAGCGTCACGGAGGAGAGATAGTTCAGCAGCGCGATATCGTTGTCCACGCCCAGTTTCATCATGGCTGATTTCTTCTGGCTACTGATGGTTTTAATACTGCGGTTCAGCTTCTTGGCAATCTCGGTCACGAGGAAACCTTCAGCGAAAAGACGCAGAACTTCGCTCTCTTTTGGCGACAGGCGTTTGTCACCGTAGCCACCTGCACTGATTTTTTCCAGCAGACGAGAGACGCTCTCAGGGGTGAACTTTTTGCCTTTCTGCAGCGCAGCCAGCGCTTTAGGCAGGTCAGTTGGTGCGCCCTGTTTCAGTACAATCCCTTCGATATCCAGATCCAGCACGGCGCTCAGAATCGCCGGGTTGTTATTCATGGTCAGAACAATGATCGAGATGTCCGGGAAGTGACGTTTAATATATTTGATGAGCGTGATCCCATCACCGTATTTGTCTCCAGGCATGGAGAGATCGGTAATGAGCACGTGTGCATCAAGTTTTGGGAGGTTATTGATCAGTGCTGTAGAGTCTTCAAATTCACCGACTACATTCACCCACTCGATCTGTTCAAGTGATTTGCGAATACCGAACAGTACAATCGGATGGTCATCGGCAATAATTACGTTCATATTGTTCATGTATTAGGCTACCTTGCTACAGCAAGCTTTTGACGTAGGCGTCAATGTCGCTGATGTATTTTTCAATGCCAGAGGCATCTTTCTCACGAATTAGATGTTCCAGCGTTTCACATAACTGCTTGCCGGGAACCAGATTAAGCATGGCAAACACCCCTTTAAGCCGGTGTGCTGTCTGCGCCAGCGCTGCAAAATCATTCGCAGCGGACTCAGTATACAACCGCTTAACATCATCTGGTACTGTATCAACAAAGAGTGAATAATATCCGCTGGCGTGAAGCTCGGCATTTTCATTGCCGCCTAACGGGGATTCCGCTATCTCTTCCTGCGCCAGTTGCTCTTCTATTAGTTGTAGTACAGCTTCCTGCATCGCATTGCTTATATTAAAGTTGACGCGCAGCTGGCCTGGGCCGATTTTTCGCACGCCTGGCTCATCATCGCTTAAAAGCAAGCCGGAGGCAGTAAGATTAGACGGATTATCAGTTAAAAACAGATCAAATTCTTGACTTGAGAGTCTTTCATCCGGCGTGATGCAGGCCGCACCCCAGTTTTCCAGCAGGCGTACCACGATATTGCGGATCTCGTTCGAGGTCACATCCACCATCACAACCACATCGTCCAGCAGGCGTTCTTCATCTTCTTCCTGAGGATTGGCGGCCATTTTTACGTGCAGCGAATAACGGGTGCCAAGCGATTCACGGGCTTTAATGTTCAGATGGCCGCCAAGCTTACGCGCCAGCTGATCGCACAGCCAGAAGGTCAGGGCATTGGCCTTACCGTAGCGATCGCTTTGGGTATCGTTCAGGAACGGGAAGTGCAGATTATCAATCTCACTGGTTGTGACGCCTTCACCGGTATCGAGGATACGGAACGTCAGACGATCCTCCGCGGACTCGTCGGTATTGACCTCAAGCGTGATTTTGCCAATTTGCGTGGTGGTGACGGCGTACTGAATAATCATCAGCAGAATTCGACGCAGCGCCTCACGATCGCCGTGACGTTCGTCGTTGGCCGGCAGGTGGTTGTTGATCAGCAGCTGCAGACCTTTGCGCTTAATCACCGGCAGAACTTCCGGCACTACTTCGTCAATCAGATCCTGAATCGAGAAGAGGGTCGGCGTGCCTTTCCAGAAGTCGTTCTCAAGCATGTTCGCGAGCTGGATCTCATCCACCATCCGCACCAGCGAATCCGCCTGGCTTGCCAGCTGTTGGCTTTCAGGCGTGCTCAACGCCGCCGCCTGCGTCGCCAGCGTTCTTAATGGCTGTTTGAAGGCATCACCAATATTTTGCATAAACGCGGCGCGACCCTGCTGATTTTTCTCATACAGTCTTTGCGCCTGCTTCAGTTTTTTGTTCACCAGCACTTCGCGATCCTGATCGCGAATAATGAAGATCTGCGTGCGGGAGGCGACCTGGCTGCGGAACTGACGGATCTCGTACAGTTCATTATTGATGGTGGCCTGAATCACCCCCTGATGCTGATCCGCCATGGTGGTGATGTTCTGCAGGTTAAGATGCGGCAGCAGATGGTCGGCAATTTTATTGCTCATCACCGTGCGGTTGGCTTCCTGGTCGTGAACCAGCACACCCAGCGGCAGTACTGAGATGATTTCTTCATTCAGGGCACGTAATACGCGCAATTCATTACTGGTTCCGGCCGGGACCGTTGAGGCATCGCTCTGACGCCCGGGCTGGAAACGGAACGTACTGTAGCCAAACAGCGCCAGCGCCAGTAGCCCAATATTCAGCAGCAGCGGTAACAGGATATTTTGTAGGGTGTCGAGCAGCAGCGTGCCAAACGGCACCTGCCACACCAGGCGCATACCGGTTGAGTTCAGCGAAGAGGCAATTTCAATCTTCGAGCCGTTAAAGGAGATAGAAACGCTTTCTGCGGCCTCTTTATCCGAGGCAGCACGCATGTTCTGGGTACTGCTGTCCGGCTCCAGGCGGAAGCTGTCGAGCGGCATATCCGGCGGGATCAGATCGTTAATCGGCAGATCGAACGCCACAACCGTCGCCAGATGTCCTGGCTGGTTAAAGGTGGTGCGAAGGGTAAAGTAATGGCCATTTTGCCAGGCCAGACGGCGCAGGGAAGAGAAACTTTCGCGTTCATCAAGGGCGTTCGCCTGCTGCAGCATTTCTGCCCGGCGGGAATCGACAATGCTGCCCACGGTCGTCTCTTTAAAACCCGAGGAGAGATCTTTAAGCGGCAGGGTTGAGATCAGGATCATGCTGTTATCCTGACCGTTCAGATAGTACATCGACCATGGCACCGTCTCGGCACCCCAGAGGGTATCGAGATAGGTTGAAATGCGCTGCGTCATCTCAAGCGTCGCGCTGTCGTGCGAGCCGAAAATAAGCGCTTCCGTTTTGCGCTGCGGCTTTTCCAGGTAGTAAACGTCCTGTTTCAGGCGCGTTTCCTGCAGCCCTTCACCTGAGGATGTCGCCGGGGCGGCTGCGATATTGTCGTAAATCTGCCAGGTGGCGTAGCGCCAGGTGTCAATGCGCTTGTGCACGGCATGCGTGATATCAACGACCTGATAGCTCTTATCCTTCAGCCAGGCGTTCACCGCGCTCTGAACCATAACCCCCATCGTGACCAACAGCACAACGATCAAAAGAAGAAAGAAACGGGTGATGCTCCCGGGGAGAAGGGAGAATTTGCTCGGGGCGGTAGTTTCAGTCTGACTCATTGATATGTTTAACCCGTAATGGCCGTGCTTTATGGCGATAGGGCAGTATAAAGGGTAATAACTGAATTTCCAGCCTCATAGCCTTTGAACACGCGACTTTTTCCTCTGTGAGTACTACTGAATGGTCTGTATTAAATGTGTACATACCCGAGGTGAATGTACAGATTACGCTCGATATCAGACAGAGAATAGCACGAATAAACAAGAAATTATGATTTGTTGCGTTGCGTTTTATGCGGGAGGGGTTTCAGGTGAATTTAGTTAATAGTCGTTATGATTTCTGTGCGGTAGCACAAAAAAAGAATAATTACGTAAAGAAAGGTAAAAAAAAACCGAATGCGAAGCATTCGGTTGAATTAGGGATAAACAGACATTCAAAGCTGAATGACGGTAATAAATAAAGTTAATGATGATAGCGAGAGTTATTTTAGTGATTACGCACGATCTTGTTTTGTCATTCAGTGCTGTAATTTTCTTTATCGCAAGCGATTGATTTATATGAGCATATATTTTCGCTTGATTATTAGTGCTAATTTTCTAAGCGCTTTGTGCTTTGTAAAAGTTCCTTGATGTTTACAAATTGAAACATCTTGATAGTGAAATGAAACATTTTCAAAGTTTTCGTATCATATTCCTGTTGGATTATTCTGTAATTTTGAGGAGAATGAAATTGCCGACTGGTTAAGAGGGTTAACCGGTAAGCAGTGGTAATAATAAGGCATATAACAGAGGGTTAATAAAATGAAAGTTAAAGTACTGTCCCTCCTGGTACCAGCACTGCTGGTAGCAGGCGCAGCAAATGCGGGGCTTTGTTGAATAAATCGAACTTTTGCTGAGTTGAAGGATCAGATCACGTATCTTCCCGACAACGCAGACCGTTCCGTGGCAAAGCAAAAGTTCAAAATCACCAACTGGCCCACCTACAATAAAGC
>NZ_LNII01000123.1:0-5576 GCF_001463365.1 Enterobacter sp. 50793107
AATTAAATTTTATCAATCAGGTTTAATTATTTAACTGTTAATTATTTCGGGGGATATATTTTTAGATTTCATTACATCCCCACTCCGTAAGAAAGTTCTTATTTTAAATAAATTCATTTAAAAAGAGCCGGACAATTATCGACTCATCCAGAGAACTTAAAATGCGCAAATTAATGAATCGTACGTTGCTTTCGCAATGTGTTTTAGTGGCTTTAACGTCATTTGGCGCCCAGGCTGCCGTAACGCCAGCCACGCCCTGCCAGCCCGGCGTGACATCGCAGACCTGCGGCTTATCGAAGTACAAAGATAATAGTTTCTATCAGGATCCCGGCGTGACTAATGCCATTATGGCCGACACCACCGCAAATAATATATTTATGGATGGAAGCCGTGAATCAGGAGATACCCAGTCATTGACCGTTTCCGGCACCGACATGTCAGGCCATTATATTCAGGGCAGCAACGGGGGGACGGCTAATATTACGCTGAATAACGGCGCCACCGTCGATATGATCGAAGTGGGCAATACTGGCGCAACCACCAATACGACGGTTACCATCGATGCCGCTATGCTGAATGGCGAAAATGACGCCGGAAGCTATGAGGGAAAGAAAGCCTATATGATGGGTTCAGCCATTTACCTCGACCCGATGGATAAAGGCTACCACAACGTGATCGTTGAGAACGGCAGCTTACTGCACGGCAGTATTCTCAGCGCGGGAGCCGGTGCGCAAAATATTGCCATCAGCGACAGTACGATGGATAGAGGCGGTATCTACGCGGGTAGCGATAAATCTGATACCAATATTACGCTGACTAACGCTTCCGTGGATGCCTCGCAGAGCGAAATCGCGCAGAACATCGACACGCTGGCGGTAAAACTGAGCGAATACAAGCCCTTCAGCGACATCAACCTGGATGCCTTTGGCGATGTCGCCATTGCAATGTACGGAACGAAGGCTGATTCGCTGGCGCTGAATAACAGCACGATCACCGGAGATATTGGGGCCATTAACGAAAACGGCACCACCCATATCTCACTGACAAATAACAGCGTTGTAAATGGCAATGTAACCGTCGATGGTAATTCCGCAAATTCCGTTCTGGTGGATAACAGCACCGTGAATGGCGGGATAAATACCAGCCAGAATAAGGGCAGCAGCACCATCACGCTGCAGAATAATGCAACCGTCAACGGTGATATTACAACGGGTGCGGGTGATGATACGATCGTGCTGACCAATGATTCACATGTAAATGGCAATGTTAACGGCGGTGACGGTAGCGATACTCTTTCAATGGATGCGGGCAGTTCCATATCCGGACAAATAAGCCAGTTTGAAACGGTAAATACCACCAGCGATAACAGTATTGCCATTGATAAAATTAACGATGCAACCAGCTGGAGTTTGCAAAACGGTTCAACCCTGATTGCCACCACCACCGGCAGCAATGCACTGGTTACCATGAGCACCGACAGCTATGTTAATTTCGGTAATATTACCGGCGCCAATAACGCAGTGATTGTGAATAGCATCACCCCGTCAGCACTGAATCAACGTAACGTTGTTCTTGGTACGTTCACCACTTCAGGCAGCAGCGCACCAGAAAATTATGCCGCCGCAAGTTTTACCAACGGTCAGCAGAATGTTGAGAACCGTAGCGGCGCGTATAACTACAACAATAGCCTGAATATTGTTGCCGCCGACGGCTCACCTCAGACTCAGCTTACCGCAGATAATAGCCAGAGCTGGAATATTGAATTTAACAGCCAGAAGGGAAACCTCGCGAGCGACGTTCAGGGGCTGATCGCCGGACTGGATGCCGCCGAACAGGCCGGACATCAGGTTGCTGATGACATCAGCAACCATATGAACCAGGTGCATCTCGCAAATATGTTGGGAGAACAGCAGGATGGCGCGCAGGTCTGGGGGGATTTTCTCTATCAGAACGGCAATTTCAGCAACGACGTCGACTATAAGAGCATTACCCAGGGGGCACAGGGCGGCGTGGACTGGACCGCTCATCTGAACAACGGCGATAGCGTAACCGGCGGTATCGCACTGGCGTGGACGCGCAGCCGCGCGCAGGACACCAGCGACAGTGTCGACGGCTTTAAAGACAGCGTTTACGGCAATTACTACAGCATTTACGGCGGCTGGCAGCAGGCGCTAGACAGCAGAAACTGGGGACTGTTCGCTGATGGCAGCTTCAGCTATGGCGATATGCGTTACTCCCTGTCTGCCAATAACGTTACGGGCAACACCAGCGGTATGACGGAAGCGCTGCACGGCTCCACCGATGGTAGCCTGTATCTTGCACAGGCCCGCACGGGGGTGAACGTACTGCTGCCTGGCGAAACGCTGCTGCAACCTTACGCCACCTTAGGCTGGGATCAGACCAAAGCAAACGGCTTCTCTGACAGTGAAGTGGCCTTTGCCGACAGCCAGGTCTCGTCATGGAACGGGGGTGTCGGGGTTCGGCTAACGACCACGCTTCGGGATCTGAATAAGAACGTGCAGGTGATGCCGTGGATTGACGCGCGCTTCCAGAAAGAGTTCAGCGATGATACTGACATTCAGGTAGCGGATTACCACAACACCTCCGGTCATAACAACGCCATGGGTATGTTCGGGGCGGGTATTAATGCCACCGTTGCCCACAACTTTACCCTTAACACAGGTGTATACGTCGGCACGGGCGATGTGGATAACGATGCCAGCGTGCAGGCGGGGATGAGCTACAGCTTCTGAGTGTCGTCTGATGCCCGGTACGCTGCGTTTACCGGGCAGTACGGTGCATGCCATCAAACAGGTCCTGGGGAAAGTGCTGTCAGTGAGGTCTGGCATCGCTTCTTCCCAGGATTTGTGTTTTGATAAGGACAGAATGAAAACGCTGTTTCAAAAATTCATCGATAAGAAAGGAGACATCATGTCCTGGCACCCTAACCCCGGCCGTTATGAAAATATGCAGTACCGCTACTGTGGCAAAAGCGGGCTGCGCCTGCCTGCGCTGTCGCTCGGCCTGTGGCATAGCTTCGGCCATGTTCAGCCGCTCGACACCCAGCGTGCGCTACTGCGTAAAGCCTTCGACCTCGGTATCACCCATTTCGATCTTGCCAATAACTACGGCCCGCCTGCGGGGAGCGCGGAAGAAAACTTTGGTCGCCTGCTGCGGGAGGATTTTGCCGCCTGTCGCGACGAGCTGATTATCTCCACCAAAGCGGGTTACGACATGTGGCCGGGACCGTATGGCTCGGGCGGCTCGCGCAAATATCTGCTCGCCAGCCTCGACCAGAGCCTGAAGCGTATGGGTCTGGAATATGTCGATATTTTCTATTCCCATCGCGTGGATGAGAACACGCCGATGGAAGAGACCGCTGCCGCGCTGGCCCATGCGGTGCAGAGCGGTAAAGCGCTGTATGTCGGAATTTCGTCCTATTCAACGGCGCGCACGCAGAAAATGGCTGACCTGCTTCGCGAATGGAAAATCCCACTGCTCATCCATCAGCCGTCGTACAACCTGCTTAACCGCTGGGTGGATAAAACCGGCCTGCTGGAGACGCTAAAGCAAAACGGTACTGGCTGTATTGCGTTTACCCCACTGGCGCAGGGGTTGCTGACCGGAAAATACCTCAACGGTATTCCTGAAGGTTCGCGGATGCAGCGCGAGGGGAATAAAGTGCGCGGGCTGACGCAGAAGATGCTGACCGAAGCCAATCTGAACAGTCTGCGCTTGCTCAATGAGATGGCACAGGCACGTGGTCAGACAATGGCGCAGATGGCGCTAAGCTGGCTGCTGAAAGATGAGCGCGTAACGTCCGTGCTGATTGGTGCGAGCCGCCCGGAACAGCTGGAAGAGAACGTTCAGGCGCTGAAAAACCTGCGCTTTAGCGAAGAGGAGCTGATACGCATTGATAAGCATGTTGCGGATGGAGAGTTGAATCTGTGGCAGGCGTCGTCGGATAAATAGTGCGGTCTGTTGCCCTCTCCCACAGGGAGAGGGTGGTTAAGAAGGAAATTACTTCTTGCTGATCTTATCCAGATACCCCATCACAAACGCCGAAAGCACAAACGTCAGATGGATAATGACATACCACATTAGTTTGTTGTCCGGGACATTCTTTGCGTCCATGAACACGCGTAACAGGTGGATGGAGGAGATCGCCACAATCGAAGCGGCCACTTTATTCTTCAGCGACGTGGCATCCATTTTGCCCAGCCAGCTCAGCTTTTCTTTACGCGCGTCGATATCAAGCTGGGAGACAAAATTCTCATAGCCAGAGAACATCACCATCACCAGTAAGCCCCCCACCAGCGTCATATCCACCAGTGACAGCAGAACCAGAATCAAATCTGCTTCGGCAATGGAAAAGATGTTCGGCAGAACATGCAAGATTTCCTGGAAGAACTTAATCGTGAGCGCAATCAGCGCCAGCGAAAGGCCAAAATAGACGGGTGCCAGTATCCAGCGCGAGGCGTACATAGCGTTTTCAAAGAAGCGTTCCATAAAGTCCTGTCTGCAAACGAAACCAGCACTCAGTATATCGCAACGGCGCTAACTGTTTGCAACAACTAACCATTACACGTTGTCAGGATCCACCTCAGGGCGCGCATACTCCGGCCAGACCAGCACCACCAGCTCTGGATAGGCTTCCAGGCTGAACTCGCGAAAGCACTGACGCAGGTTTAATACGTCTAAATCGGAATACGAGACCTTCTCACCATTCAGACAGCGCTTTTTGATATTGTCGTAATATTTATAGACCGCTGAATTCAGGTCACTGCAGCGACGCTGCGCTTCAAACAGGCCCGGCGTGTCATTAATTTCCGACATTTTCATCCGCTTTATTGTCGCGTGCAAAAAGTCGATATATTCATGGTTCACCCGCCAGTACCAAACCGGCGTCACCGAGTTCATCAAAACAGAGAAATGGTCTTCACCTTCCTCTTTAGTCATCAGTTCAGGCTGTGGGGTTTCACTGGTGTCTTTCGACTCTTTCGTTTTATTGAACTCCTGCATCAATAAAAGAACACCAGCGGTCAGTAATAGTAATGTAATGACCGTAAAAAAGATGCTGTTCATGGGTTGGCTCCATTTTTTTTGATTTTAAAATTGCCTCATGATATTGTCAACGAATCTCACGCCTTTATCTTCCCCACCTTGTTGAAATTAAAGGAAATTAAAAAATGTTGCCCGACTATCTCGTCCCGGCTAAGTACCACATCACGCCTGTGGAACAGCAACCGACGGAAGCAGAAAAAGAGGCTAATTTCACTCAGGGAAAAAGAAAGCTCGCTGATTTTGAGCCTGACATATTAATTGGTGTTTCCCGTAGCGGCAAATCACGTAATATGTTGCTGGAAGAGCACGATCGTCATATAAAGGATCGGTTATTTCGCGCCATCAAAATTGAAGCCTTTGTCCACCTGTTGAATGACCTGCAGGCAGAAGGCGAAATAGATGCCCAGAAACTAAGTCAAATAATGGCCGAAAAGACCAAAGAAATAAATGAAGCGGGCAATGAAATTTGGCTTAATCTAATTACGCGAGAAAAAAATAACCCTATTTTTTAT
>NZ_LNII01000124.1:0-1348 GCF_001463365.1 Enterobacter sp. 50793107
TGCCGTCGGCTAAACCTGCCAAATCCGCCGCCGGGACGTTCAGCGTCCAGTGACCGTCTGAACCGACCGTTGCGGTGTAGTCCTTGCCGTTCAGGCTCACGGTCACCGTCTGGCCCGCTTCCGCGGTACTGGTACCGGAGACGGTCAGGTCGGCCTGTGCTTCTGCCGCATTAAGAATGTCGTCCGTCGCCAGGGTGTTGATGGTCACGGACGGCGCGGTGGCATCCACGCTGTACTCGCGACCTGCCGACGCGCTGTTGCCATTGACGTTGGTAACGCTCACCTGCACGCTGGCATCGCCGTCTTTCAGACCGGCAAGATTCGCCGCTGGCACGGTAGCGGTCCAGTTGCCATCGGCATCGACCTGCGCAGTATAGATTTTACCGCCCATGCTCAGGGTGACGGTCTGCCCGGCTTCCACGTTGGTGGTGGCGCCAGAGAGCACCAGATCCAGGCCCTTCTCCGCCGCGTTAATCACGTCGTCGGAGGCAATGGCATTGATGCTGATGGCCACCGTTGCCAGATCCACGGTGACATCATGGCTGATGGTAATTGGGTTACCCGCCGTGCTGTCGCCGGTGACGCTGATCTTCACGGTGCCTTCCGGCCACGTGCTCACGTCCGCCGCCGGGACCGCCGCGCTCCAGGTGCCGTCCGCCAGCACCGTTGCGGAATAGTCTTTCCCGTTGACGGTCACGGTCAGTGCGGTGCCTGGGGTCAGCCCGTCGCTGGAGCCGGTGATAATCAGGTTCTGGTTGTGCTCAATGGTGTTGATCACATCATCGCCCGCCACGGTGTCCACACGCAGGCCCGGCAGGTTAGCGTCGATGGTGATGTCACGTTCGCCCGTACCGGTGTTGCCGTGGCCGTTGGTGACCGTCGCGCTCACACTCAGACTGCCATTGCCGAGTGCGGTCAGAACGTCGGACGGCACGCTTACGGACCAGCTCAGATCGCTCTGCACCGTCGCGGTGTAGCTGTTGCCGCCAATCGTCACGGTTACGGTGTTGCCCGCTTCGGCATTCGCCACGGTGCCGCTGATGGTCTGGCCTGCCGCCACTTCCGCCGCGTTAATCACGTTGTCGCCCGCCACGGTGTTGATGGTGACGGTTGGCAGCGCAGTGTCGACCAGCAGGTTCGCCGTATTGCTCACGCTGTTGCCCACGCCGTTGGTGGCGGTCGCGTTCAGGGTGTAGTTCGCCTGACCCAGACCCGCCAGATCGGCGGCCGGAACCGTCAGGCTCCAGGTACCGTCTGCCGCCGTGGTGGCCGTGTAGTTTTTACCGTTCAGGGTCACGGTCACCACGGTGCCTTCTGCCAGGTTGGCGCCGGTGCCGCTGACGATGAA
>NZ_LNII01000125.1:0-1209 GCF_001463365.1 Enterobacter sp. 50793107
TTATAGAACTGAATAAGCCATTGTGCCCCACCATCGCATCGTTTATTTTTTCTGATAATGACTTAATATCCGTTTTGTTCCTGAACGTCTCTGTTTTAAGAAACTCTTCGGTGAGCTGAAGTTTACCTGTCAGAAAATCGCGGTCCTGATTATCGAAATAGCCATTAAGGGTGCTAATCAGGATAAAACTTGATAACCACCATACCGTAAGCATCACCGCAGAAAAAATCAGGCTCAGGCGTGTGGTCAGGGAAATTTTGAACCTCACTCTTCTCTGATCTCCAGGACATATCCGGCACCGCGAACGGTATGGATCAGTTTTGGCTCAAAGTCATCATCAATTTTACTTCTCAGACGTCTCACGGCGACATCAATCACATTCGTATCACTGTCAAAATTCATGTTCCAGACCAGGGACGAGATAAGACTCCTGGGTAACACTTCTCCGGTGCGTTGCAGCAGCAACTCAAGCAGAACGTATTCTTTACCGGTGAGATGGATCTTCTTCCCCGAACGGATCACGGTCCGGCGCACCATATCAACGGTCATATCGGCGATGGTGCAGACTGTTGCGGCCTGCGAGCGTGCCCGGCGCAGTAGGGTTCTTACACGTGCAACCAGCTCCGTAAAATCAAAGGGCTTAATCAGGTAGTCATCTGCGCCAAGCTCCAGTCCTTTCACTTTGTCCCGCACGTTGTCCTTTGCGGTTAAAAACAGGACCGGTTCTTCGTGCCCGGACTCCCTCAGTGCGCTGATGATTTGCCACCCGTCGAGGAAAGGCAGCATCACGTCCAGTATTATCAAATCATACTGTCCCTTCGACGCGGCCCCGAGACCATCGCGGCCATTATTAAAGAGATCGGCCTGATAGCCTTCCTCAACCAGTCCCTGCTGCAGGTAACGACCTGTTTTTTGTTCGTCTTCAACGATTAAAATACGCTGCATGGTCAACTCGCTGATATGAAAGTAAAAATCTCACGCATGAGCTTTGGCTGTCCCCTAGCTGACCTGAGACGGAGCAAGCATTCCGAGCCACGCTACGGCGCCCAGAATGATAATCGCAACAACGAATTCTGTCAGGATGCTGTTTCGCATCAGGGCAACGCTGCGATCATAATTCCCTTCCCTGACCATAACTTCAAGCCGGGGACCCAGGTGAAACCGGTTTGCTGCAGCCAGAAGAAGCATCAGAACAAACAGAGCCGTCTT